>DASXPS010000014.1 GCA_036493475.1 Sporichthyaceae bacterium
GAGTTCCGAGCCACCGCACCACCGCCCGGCGGGCGGCCGACTCCGAACACCGTGGGACCAGAATCAGGGCTACCCGGCCCTGTCCACATCAGCCGACCCGACCGACTCGAATCACCCGAACGGCCGAGTCGAAACCCGACATCGTGCGCGATTCCCCCTCAGCCCAGACCCAGGGCTCGGTAAATCTCCAGGGTCGCGGTGGAGCGATTCAACGTGTAGAAGTGCAAACCGGGCGCACCGCCCTCCAGCACCCGGGCGCACAACTCACCGGCCACCTCCACCCCGATCTTGCGCACCTCAGCCGGGTCGTCGGCCACCGCCTCCAGTCGCTCCGCCAGCGCCGCCGGGAACACCGCCCCGGACAACTCGGCGAACCGCTTTATCTGCGAGACGTTGGTGACCGGCATGATCCCCGGCAGGATCGGGATCGTGCAGCCGTGCGCCGCCGCGCGGTCGACCAATCGGAAGTAATCGTCGGCGTCGAAGAAGAACTGGGTGATCGCGAAGTCCGCGCCCGCCTGCGCCTTGCGGGCCAGGTAGCGCGCATCGGTCTCCAGATCGGGGGACTCGGGGTGGCCCTCCGGCCACGCGGCCACCCCGACACAGAACCCGCCGAGTTCGCGCAGCATGCCGACCAACTCATCGGCGTGCTCCAGACCGTCCGGGTGTCGTTCCCAGGCCGCGGTGGGCCCGCCGGGCATGTCGCCGCGCAGCGCGAGCACGTTGCGGATGCCGGCCGCCGCGAATCCGCCGATGACGTTACGCAACTCCGTCCGCGAATGCCCCACGCAGGTCAGGTGCCCGACCGCGGTCAGCGTGGTCTCGGTGGCGATGTTCTCCACGATGCGCACCGTGCGATCGCGGGTGGACCCGCCGGCGCCGTAGGTCACCGAGACGAACGTGGGGCCGAGCGGCTCGAGTCGACGGATGGCCTGCCACAGCGTGCGCTCGCCCTCGTCGGTGGCGGGCGGGAAGAACTCGAATGAGTACGAACGTCCGCCGGAAGCCAACAATTCGCGCATGGTGCTCGCCAGGCCGGCCCGGCCGGACCGCCCACCCCCACCGGTCGTCATAGTGACTGCAGCGTAGTCACCGGATGGGGGAACGGGTGCGCATCGTCAGCGGGCCGACCGAACAGGTGGTGATCGTCGGCGCCGGGTTGTCCGGGCTGTCCGCCGCACTGCGCCTGGTCGCCGCCGGACGAAGCGTCACGTTGCTGGAGCGGGAAAGCGTGCCCGGTGGGCGGGCCGGGGTGTGTCGGGCGAAGGGCTACACCTTCGACACCGGCCCCACCGTGCTGACCATGCCGGACCTGATTGCCGATGCGTTCGACTGTGTCGGGGAACACATGGCCGACTGGCTGACGCTGCGTCGGCTGGACCCGGCCTACCGGGTCCGGTTCGCCGACGGCAGCACGCTGGATGTGCGCGCCCATCCGCAGGACACCGCGGCCGAAATCGCCGCGCTGTGCGGACCGGCGGAGGCGCAGCGCTACCACCGCCTGGTCGACTGGCTGACCCGGCTGTATCGCTGCCAGATGCGCAGCTTCATCGACCGCAACCTCGATTCTCCGCTGGCGTTGCTGAACCCCGACCTGGCCCGGTTGGTGGCCGCGGGCGGCTTCGGCCGGCTGGCCCCGGCCATCGACGCACGGCTGAGCGATCCCCGGTTGCGGCGGGTGTTCTCCTTCCAGTCCATGTACGCGGGCCTGGCGCCGGCCGAGGCATTGGCCTGCTACGCCGTGATCTCCTACATGGACACGGTGGCCGGGGTGTGGTTCCCCGACGGCGGTCTGCACGCGTTGCCCACCGCGCTGGCCGCGGCGGCGGTCAAACACGGGGCGGACGTGCGCTACGACACCGAAGTGGTCGGGGTGGATCGGGCCGCCGGACGGGCGGTGGCGGTGCGTACCGCGGCCGGGGAACGCGTGCCCTGCGATGCCCTCGTGCTCACCGTCGACCGGCCGGTGGCCGTCGAACGCCTGCTCGGCCGGCGTCCGCGGCGCCGGTTGCGCTACTCCCCCTCCTGCGCGCTGCTGTTGGCCGGAGCCCCCGCGGCAGGCCCGCACCGGGCACACCACGAGGTGGTGTTCGGCAACGCCTGGGAACGCACCTTCGCCGAAATCATCGACCGTGGTCGGCTGATGAGCGACGAGTCGTTCCTGGTCTCCACCGCGTCCCGCACGGACGCCTCGCTGGCCCCGGCCGGCCGGGATGCACACACCGTGCTGTTTCCCACCCCGAACCTGACGGGCCATCAGGACTGGGCGGTGCTGCGTGGTGGTTACCGAGACCACATGCTGCGGGTACTTGCCGAGCGCGGCTACCCGGAGTTTGCGGCCGAGGCCGAGGTCATCGACCTGGTCACGCCCGCGGACTGGGCCGCGCGCGGGATGGCCGCGGGCACCCCGTTCGCCGCCGCGCACACGTTCCGACAGACCGGCCCGTTCCGTCCGGCCAACCTGGCCCGCGACTGGGCGAACGTGGTGTTCGCCGGTTCCGGCACCGTGCCCGGTGTGGGCATCCCCAGCGTGCTGATCTCCGGCCGGTTGGCGGCGGAGCGGATCACCGGCCCGGATCGGATCTACCGCTCCCGCGCCTGGCCGCTGTGACCGTGCCAGGATCTCCCCATGGACGACACGCAGCGAGCTGACGAGCCCGAACCGGGGACCGACGAAACCGAAACCGAGGACGCCCCCGACGTATTCGCCGGGGACGACGACCGCGCGAAGTTCCGCGAGGCCCTGGCCCGCAAGACCGGACGAGGCGGGGGCAGCGCTCAGGGTGGCGACAGTGGCTCCAAGGTGGGCTCGGCCCACGGTCCGGCCAAGGCCCAGCGCACCTTCCGACGCAAGTCCGGCGGCTGAGCGGCGCGCCGTAGGCTGTGCACGTGCTGCACAGCCGGATCCTGGACGCCGCGGGCATCGACGACCCCGAGTTGCGGGCCTCCTACCTGCGGTGCCGGGATCTGCACTCACGGCACGGGCGCACGTACTACCTGGCCACCCGGCTGCTGCCCAGCGCCCGACGGCCGTACGTGTGGGCACTGTACGGGTTCGCCCGCCACGCCGACGAGATCGTCGACGACCCGGCCCCGGCGATCTCCCCGGCGCAGCGCGCGGAGCAGCTCGCCCGGTGGTCCCAGCTCCGCCTGGACGAGTTGCGGGCCGGGGCGAGCGAGGACCCGATCGGCCGGGCCATGGCCGACACTGTGCACACCTGGGACATCCCGCTGGAGCACGTGGCCGCATTCCTGGACTCGATGCGCGCTGACCTGACGGTGCATCAGTACGGCACGTTCGACGACTTGCTCGGCTACATGTACGGGTCGGCCGCGGTGATCGGGCTGCAAATGCTGCCGGTGCTCGGCCCGCTGACTCCGGACGCCGTCGAGCCCGCGATGGCGTTGGGCATCGCCTTCCAGCTGACCAACTTCATCCGCGACGTCGCCGAGGACCTCGACCGCGGGCGGCTCTACCTGCCGCTGGAGGACCTCGACCGCTTCGGCGTCTGCCGCACGGATCTCGAGCACGGCACGTTCTCCCCCGCCGCCCAAGATCTGATCCAGTTCCAGATCGAGCGGGCCAGGCACTGGTACGACCGCGCCCGCCCCGGTATCGACATGCTGGAGCCGGCCGGTCGGGAGTGCATCCGGGCCGCGTTCGTGCTCTACGCCGGGATCCTCGACCAGATCGAGCGGGTCGGCTGCGACGTGCTGCGCGGCCGCGTCGCAGTGCCCCGGGTAACCCGGGCGCGGGTCGGGTCCGGCGCCTACCTGCGGGCCCGCCGGGCCTGGCCATCGGCATCTCGACGACCGAACCAGTCCCACCAGGTCCAGGTCCACAGCACCAGCGCGAAGCCGAACAACAGGTCCTCCACCGGGGCGTAGGCGACCCGCCCGGAGCCGAGGAACACCGCGCGGCTGCCGCCGAGCACCACGTCGGCGTCGTACCGCACGATGTGCCGGCCGGTCAGCCAGCCGTTGGTGAGCAACTGGAAGAACAACACGATTCCGTACGCGATCCAGAACTCCGCCCGCCCGATCAGCCGGGTGCGCACCCCCCACCGGTCCACCACCAGCGCGACGAGCACCGCGAGCACCGCGGCAACCGTGTAGCTCACCGCTTCTTCCGCAACGTCCGCACGGCCTCCAGGGTGAGCAATACCGCGATCGGGATCACCACGAAGAAGGCGATCTCCTCGATCGCCATGCCGCCGGGCAACCGCACATCCACGGTCTGCCGGCGGTCGAAGCTCCACTGCCCGGCCGCGGTGGCCATCAGGTCCCAAGCTCCGAATGGCAACAGCACCACGACCAGCGTGGCCAGCAACCGGCGCGGCCGACGCAGCACGCGGGCACCGAGCAGCCACTCCAGGGGTGCCACGAACGCGGCAACCACGGCCAGCATCGCCAGGTACGAGAGGTGACGCACACGTGATTGTCGCGCGCGCCGGCGCCGGCGCGTTGCGGGCCGGCGCTCCGGTGGGCGAGGTGCCCGCAGGGGTCGGGACATCTCGCCCACCGGCTTCCGGGCGGACTCTCGGGGTACCGGCCGGTGGCGGACACCGTGGTCCCCGCCGGTCACGACGCTACTGGCCCCCGACCTGCGAGGAAGCGATTTTGCGGAATCCTGCGGTCCGGCAAACGAGTGCTTGCGCCCGGCTAACTCACGGTCCGTCAGTTATGTCAACACCGACCGCGCGCAACCGGGTCGCGAAGGCCGCCGCGGCGGCACCCGGATCGTCCGCCTCGGTGATCGCCCGGACCACCACGGCGCGGCGCGCGCCGGCCTCGATGATTTCGTCCAGCCGGTCGAGGTCGATGCCCCCGATGGCGAACCACGGCCGCCGGGCCACCGCTGCGGCATGACGCAGCAGCGCCGGCCCGGGCGCGGGCCGCCCCGGCTTGGTCGGCGTGGGCCAGGTCGGTCCGACGCAGAAATAGTCGACCCCGTCCTCGGTGTTGGCGTCGTCCACCTGCTCGATGTCGTGCGTGGACCGACCGATCAGCGGTCCTCCCCCGATCAGCCAACGGGCGTCGGGCACCGGCAGGTCGTCCTGGCCGAGGTGCAGCCCATCGGCGTGTGCGGCGTAGGCCAGGTCCGCCCGGTCATTGACCGCGAAAAGCGCCCCGTGCCGGCCCGCGACCTCGGCGAACACCTCCAGTGCGGCCAACTCGTGGCGGGCCTCCATGTGCTTCTGGCGCAACTGCACGATGTCCACCCCGCCGGCCAGCACCGCGTCCAGGAACTCGGCCAGGTCGCCCTGCCGTTCCCGGGCATCGGTGCACAAATAGAGCCGGGCGTCGGCCAGTCGCTCGCGATTGTTCATCAAAAGCCCAGCGCCTGCGCGCGGCGGCGCACCTCCGTGCCGCGGTTGGCCCGCAGCGCCTCCACCGGGGTGCCGGGCAGCGCCTCGTCGGCAGTGAACAACCAGCTCAGCGCCTGGTCGTCGGAGTAACCGGCGTCCGCGAGCAGGGTCAGCGTGCCCGGCAGACCTTTCACCACGGCACCGTCGAGGAAGAATTCCGCCGGCACGCACAGCACGGCGTTCTCCCCGCGGCGCCGGGCCAGGAACTGCCGGTCGGAGTAAAACTGCCGGGCGCGAGCGGCATCCACTCCGAGTTCCGCGGCCACCTCGGGCAGGGTCAGCCAGCGGCTGACCCCGGCCTGCACCGGATCCGTGGCATCGGTCACCTCGTCATTCACGCCCCCAGCCTTTCATCGCTTGTCGCCCCGACCTGCTCGCCCTCAACGCATGACATGCGCAAAAGGCGCTTGTCATGCGCCTGGACGGCCGACAACCACGCACAGCGCATGTCATGCGCCGACCGTAAGCTGAGGCCAAATGACCCCCACGGCCTCTTCCCAGCCCACGCCGGACGTACTGATCGTCGGCGCCGGGCTGATCGGTCTGGCGATTGCCTGGCGGGCAACGGGCCGCGGGCTACGCGTTGCAGTGGTCGATCCCTCCCCCGGGTCGGGGGCATCCAGGGTGGCCGCGGGCATGCTCGCCCCGGTCACCGAAGCGGCGTACAACGAGGGCGCGTTGCTGCGCCTCAACCTGGCCTCGGCCGCCGCCTATCCCGACTTCGTCGCCGAGCTCTCCGCGGCCACCGGACTGGACACCGGCTACCGGGCCAGCGGCACGCTGCTGGCCGCGGTGGACGGCGACGACCTCGCGCACGCCGCCGAGCTACACGCCTTCCAGCGCGGGCTGGGACTCGACGTGGAGGTGGTGGACGCCCGCGAGCTGCGCCGCCGGGAGCCGCTGCTGGCGCCGGGGCTGCGCGGTGGTCTGTGGGTGGCCGGCGACCACCAGGTCGACCCGCGTCGACTGTTGGACGCCCTGCTGGCCGCCTGCCGGGCGTCCGGCGTCCGGTTCGTCGCGGCCGCCGCGGCCGGGGTCGCGAGTCGCGCCGGACGCGCGCTGGGCGTGGAGCTGGCCGACGGCACCCGGCTGGCCGCCGGTCGGGTGGTGTTGGCCGCCGGGGCGCACACCGGGCGACTCGCCGGCCTGCCGACCGGCGCCCTGGGCTGTCTACGCCCGGTGAAGGGCCAGGTGCTGCGCCTGCGCGGCCCGGCCCTGCTCGGCCGCACCGTGCGTGGCCTGGTCCGCGGTGCCAGCGTCTACCTGGTGCCGCGAGCGGACGGCGAGGTGGTGGTCGGCGCCACCGTTGAGGAACAGGGCTTCGACACCTCGGTCACCGCCGGGGCCGGCTATGAGCTGCTGCGGGACGCACTGGAGTTGGTGCCCGCGTTGAGCGAGCTGGAATTCGTCGAGATCAGCGCCGGCCTGCGTCCCGGCACCCTGGACAACGGCCCGCTACTCGGCCCCGCCCACCTGGACGGCCTGGTGCTGGCCACCGGGCACTATCGCAACGGGGTTCTGCTCACCCCGATCACCGCCGACGCCATCACGGCGGTGCTCACCGACGTCGACCCGCCGGCGGTTGCCGCACCGTTTCACGCCCGCCGGTTCACCGACCGCGGTCGGCGGATCGCGGTGGGCCAATGACGACGCCGGAGGACGGCGGCCCGTTCGCGGTGATCGTCAATGGGGAGACCAAGCAGGTCGAGTCCGGCACGACGGTGGCCGACCTGGTCGCCGACGTGGCGGGGTCACCGGACGCCCGTGGAGTGGCCGCGGCGCTCAACGGGGCGGTGGTGCCCCGCGGACGATGGACGGTGGTACAGCTCGGCGAGGACGACCGCCTCGAGGTGCTGACCGCGGTGCAAGGGGGATGACGATGACTCAGATCGCTGTTGCCGAGGACATCGAGCCGTTGCTGATCGCCGGCCGCAGCTTCGGTTCGCGACTCATCATGGGTACCGGCGGCACGCCCAGCATGGAGATCCTGGAGCAGGCGCTGGTCGCCTCGGGCACCGAATTGACCACGGTGGCCATGCGTCGGGTGGATCCGAACGCTCGCGGTTCGGTGTTGGACCTGCTGCGCGACCTCGGCATCGCGGTACTGCCGAACACCGCCGGGTGTCGCACCGCCGGCGAGGCACTGCTCACCGCCCGGCTGGCCCGCGAGGCGTTGAATACGGACTGGGTGAAACTCGAGGTGATCGGCGACGAGCGCACCCTGCTGCCCGACCCGGTGGAGTTGCTCGTCGCCGCCGAGATGCTCGTCGCGGACGGCTTCGTGGTGTTGCCCTACACCAACGACGACCCGATCCTGGCCCGCCGCCTGGAGCAGGCCGGGTGCGCCGCGGTGATGCCACTGGGTTCCCCGATCGGCTCCGGTTTGGGCATTCGTAACCCGCACAACATCCGGTTGATCGTGCAGGACGCCGGCGTCCCGGTGGTGTTGGACGCGGGCATCGGCACCGCCTCGGATGCCGCGCTGGCCATGGAACTCGGCTGCGACGCGGTGCTGTTGGCCTCAGCGGTCACCCGGGCCGCGGACCCGGCGGCAATGGCCACCGCGATGCGGCACGCGGTGTTGGCCGGGCGCCTGGCTTACGGCGCCGGACGTATCCCGATACGGACCAGGGCGGAGGCATCCTCCCCGGTCTCGGGCATGTTGCGGCAGTGACGCAATTTCCGTGGAAGGGCCGTCTGCCCGGGTGCAATCCGTAGACTGACGGCCGATGAGCACGGCCACCGTCGACCCGCTGGTCGGCCAGCTGTTGGACGGGCGCTACCGCGTCACGCGCCGGCTGGCCCGTGGCGGCATGGCCACCGTGTACACCGCGGTGGACTCCCGGCTCAACCGTGAGGTCGCGCTCAAGGTCATGCATCCCGGCCTGGCCGAGGATCGCGAGTTCGTCGACCGGTTCATCCGCGAGGCGCACGCCGCGGCCCGGCTCTCACACCCCGCCGCGGTGGCCGTTTACGACCAGAGCGCGGATTCCGGACACGTGTTCATCGCCATGGAGTACGTCGCCGGGCGCAATTTGCGTGACTGGCTGCGCGATCGCGGCCGGCTGACACCGCGGGAGACCTTCGCGGTGCTGGAGCCGGTGCTCGCCGCGCTCGCCGCGGCCCACCAGGCCGGCCTGGTGCACCGCGACATCAAGCCGGAGAACGTGTTGATCGCCGACGACGGCCGGGTCAAGGTCGCCGACTTCGGCCTGGCCCGCGCGGTCAGTGCCGCCACCTCCACCGGCACGCTGATCGGCACGGTGGCCTATCTGGCCCCGGAGCAGGTCGAGCGCGGCGTCGCGGACCAGCGCACCGACGTGTACTCCGCGGGCATCCTGCTCTACGAGTGCCTCACCGGTTTCCAGCCGCACGGCGGCGAGACGCCGATCCAGATCGCCTACCAGCACGTGAACGCCGATGTGCCCCCGCCGTCGGCGATCCGTCCGTCGTTGGCTCCGGCGCTGGACCACCTGGTCGCCCGGGTCACCTGCCGCAACCCGGCCGGGCGACCGCCCGACGCGGGCGCATTCCTCGCCGAACTGCTCGCCGTGCGCCGCTCGCTCAGCCCGGCCGAACTCGACGACGCCGGTCCGGTGGAGACGTCCTACGCGCCGACCGTGGTGGTGGAGCGTGGCGCGCACCGCGCCTCGGCAACACCGCCGCCGCCGATGCCGCAGCCGGCGTCGGCGCCGCAGTACACATCCCCTTTGGCCACGCCGTCCACCCCGTTCCCGACGCGTCCGTTGTTCTCCCCGGGTCGATTGGCCCGGCGGCGCAACCGCGGCCGCGCCGCGCTGGTCGTGTTGCTCGTGCTGGCGGTCGCGATGGGGCTGGTCGGTTGGCGGGTGGCCGCGGGCAATTCGGTGTCCGCCCCGTCACTGATCAACCTCAGCCGCGCCGACGCGCAGACCCGCGCGGAGCAGGCCGGCCTGCATCCGAACTTCTCCGGCGAGGCGTTCAGCGAGAACGTGAAGGCCGGCCAAGTGGTCAGCACTGATCCGGCGGCCGGCCACCGGGTGGCCAAGCACGGCACGATCACCGTGGTGCTGTCCAAGGGCCCGGAGCGCTACTCGGTGCCCACCGTCTCCGGCAAGTCGGTGAACGACGCCAAGGCCGCGCTGGCCGGTGCCCATCTCGCGGTGTCCGATCAACAGCGCCACGACTACAGCGACACGGTGGCGCAGGGCTCGGTGATGGGCACCGATCCGGCCGCGGGCACGGCACTGAAGCCCAATGCCGTGATCACGCTGATCATCAGCGACGGCGGCAAGCCGGTGCGGGTGCCCGAATTGGTCGGGCACAGCATCGACGACGCCACCAAGACGCTGGCCAAGCTCGGCCTCAAGGTCGCCTTCGACGACACCGACTTCGACCCGTCCGGCGACGTGCTGGCCCAGGATCCCGTCCCCGGCAGCCGGGCCTTCCGCGGCGACACGGTGCACCTGCAGGGTTCGGGCGCCAGGGTCACCGTGCCCAATGTGATCGGGATGAGCCGCCAGCAGGCGACCCAGACACTGCAGGCCCAGGGTTTGCAGGCCGACGACGAGGGGTTCGGCCTGTTCTGCAACACGGTCAACGATCAGGATCCGCCGGCCGGATCACGGGTGGCCCGCGGCTCGCAGGTGGGTATCAGCTGTTGAGGTGCCCCCGCGGGCAACAAACGCTTGGCGAACCGGCAAACTTCGCTTAGGCTTACCTAAGGTTGATTCCGACCGGAAGCGAGCGTCCCTCATGTACGTCTGCCTGTGCCACGCGGTCACCGAGGAGGAAATCCTCGATGCCGTGGACACCGGCGCGCACACGGAGGCCGCTGTTGCCGAGGTGACGCACGCGGGCACCGGGTGCGGCTCGTGCCTGGCGCGGTTGGGCGACCTGCTCGACGGGGCCGCCCCGTACGGCTGCCGGTTGCGAGCCCTGCCCGCCACTGCCTGAGGCACCTGACACCCCATCAGGCAAGCCAGGCCTTCGATGACATCCTCCGGGGCAGCCCGATAGGTTCGTCGTGGCATATCGCACGCATCCGGAGGACGGCACCCATGCAAGGTGACCCCGAGGTCATCGCCCTGCTCAACGAGCAGCTGACCAGTGAGCTCACCGCGATCAACCAGTACTTCCTGCACGCGAAGATGCAGCAGAACTGGGGCTACACGGAGCTCGCCGAGAAGACCCGGCACGAGTCCATCGAGGAGATGCACCACGCCGAGGAGGTCACCGACCGGATCCTCTTCCTCGAGGGGTTGCCGAACTACCAGCGGCTGCTGCCGTTGCGCATCGGGCAGACCGTGCGCGAGCAGTTCCAGGCCGACCTGTCGGTGGAACTGGACGTGGTGGAGCGGCTGCGGCCGGGCATCATCATGTGTCGGGAGAAAAGCGACGCCACCTCGGCGAACCTCTTCGAGCGGATCCTCGCCAACGAGGAAGAGCACATCGATTACCTGGAGACGCAGCTCGCGTTGATGGACTCGTTGGGCGAGCCGCTCTACCTGGCGCAGTGCGTGTCCCGCCCACCGTCCAACTAGGGAGTGGTCATGGCCGGGTTTCTTCAGATCGTCGTGTACTCGACCTCGCGCATCGACGAAATCAGGGCAGCCGGAAAGAAGTTCGGCGCGGGCGCTTCGTCCGGCCCGACCCGGGTGATCGTCTGCGCGAGTCTCGACGTGCCGAACCGCTACGCCACGATCGTCGAGTTCGACTCCTACGACGCCGCGATGGAGAACAGCAACCGCCCGGAGACCGGCGAGTTCGCGGCGCTGATGACCTCGATGTGCGACGGCCCGCCCACCTTCTACAACCTGGACGTAATCGAATCGGAAAAGCCGAACCCGGCCGCCTCCGGCTTCCTCCAGGTGATCTTCTACACGACCACCCGCTTCGACGAGCTTCAG
The DNA here is from genome assembly GCA_036493475.1 of Sporichthyaceae bacterium. Lineage (NCBI taxonomy): Bacteria > Bacillati > Actinomycetota > Actinomycetes > Sporichthyales > Sporichthyaceae > Sporichthyaceae bacterium. Next base: position 11,258 of record DASXPS010000014.1, read on the forward strand.
GCCGCCGGCCACGCGTATCGGGACCGCATGGCCGGAAGCGACGCGCCGGCGCCCACCCGCGTGGTGATCACGCGCAACCGCGACGAAGCGAACGGTTACCTCACGCTGGTCGGCTTCGCCTCCCACGACGAGGCGATGGCGAACAGCAATCGACCGGAAACCGGGGAGTTCGCCCAGCTGATGGCATCGTTCTGCGACGGCCCGCCGAGCTTCCGCAACCTCGACGTCCTGGAGAACTACCAGCCGTAGTCAGAGCAGGGCACACAGCACGTCGGCGGCGCGGTCGCAGGCCGCGTCGTCGACGTCGAGGTGCGTGACCAGACGCAGTCGGTAGGGCCCGAGCCCGGAGATCAGCACGCCCTCGGCACGGGCCTTGGCGGCAAGTTCCTCCACCCGCATGTCGTCGGTCGGCAACGCCACGACGACCATGTTCGATTCCGGCGGGACCACCCCGTCGCAGACCTGGCTCAGGCGCTCCGCGAGGCGGCTTGCCCGGGCATGGTCGTCGGACATGCGCTCGATGTGGTGGTCCAACGCGTAGTGCCCGGCCGCGGCCAGGACGCCGACCTGGCGCATGCCACCACCGAGGCGCTTGCGCCACCAGCGCGCCTGCGTGATGAGGTCGTTCGACCCCACGATCAGTGAACCCACCGGCGCGCCCATGCCCTTGCTCAGGCACACCGCGACGGTGTCGAACAGCGTCCCGTAGGCCGACAGCGGGACGCCGGTGGCCACGTGCGCGTTCCAGATCCGCGCACCGTCTAAATGCAGCCGGATACCCGGGCCGTCGGCCCAGTCCCGCAGCGCGCGCAACGCCTCCAGCGGCTGCACCGTGCCGCCACCGAAGTTGTGCGTGTTCTCCACGACGACCACGCCGGTGGACACCAAGAACGGGTTCCCCGCGGGTGCGGCCAAATCCTCTACCTGCGATACGTCGAGCCGCCCCCGATCGGCGGTCCAGGTCCGCGTGGTCACCGCGCCGAAGGCCGCGTGCGCCCCGAGCTCGGCGCGCACGATGTGCGCAACGGAATCGCAGAGCACCTCCTCGCCGGGCTGGGCGAGCAGGCGGACCCCGAGCATGTTGGCCATCGACCCCGTCGGGGTGAACAGCGCGGCCTCATGGCCGAGCAGGCCCGCGACCCGCTCCTGCAGCGAGAGGACCGTGGGGTCCTCGCCGTACACGTCGTCGCCGACCTCGGCCGCGGCCATCGCCGCCCGCATGCCCTCGCTGGGCCGGGTGACGGTATCGCTACGCAGATCGATCAGTGGGATTCCCGGTACAGGTGCGCGACCTCGAAGGCCAGGTCGAGGGACTGAGTGCGGTTCAGTCGCGGGTCGCACAGCGTCTCGTACCGCTGGTACAGGTCGTCCTCGACCAGTTCCACGCCACCGCCCACGCACTCGGTGACGTCGTCACCGGTCAGCTCCATGTGGATGCCGCCGGGGTGGGTGCCCAGCGCCCGGTGCACCTCGAAGAAGCCGCGCACCTCGTCGAGCACGTCGTCGAACCGGCGGGTCTTCAGGCCGCTGGGCGCCTCGTAGGTGTTGCCGTGCATCGGGTCACACACCCACGGCACCGTGATGCCCGCCGCGGCCACCTTCTCCACCAACCGCGGCAGGTTCTCCCGCACCCGGTCCGCGCCCATCCGCACGATCAGCGTGAGCCGGCCCGGCTCGTTGTCCGGATTCAGCGCCTCGATCAACGCCAGCGCGTCGTCCGCGCTGGCGGTCGGACCGAGCTTCACCCCGATCGGGTTGCGGATCTTGCGCATCAGGTCGACGTGCGCGCCGTCCAGGTTGCGGGTGCGCTCCCCGATCCACAGGAAGTGCGCGGAGACGTCGTAGGGCAGGCCGGTGCGGGAGTCGATGCGGGTCAGTGCCCGCTCGTACTCCAGCAGCAGGGCCTCGTGGCTGGACCACATCTCGACGGTGGCGAACTGATCGGTGTCCACGCCGCAGGCCCGCATGAAGTCCATGGCCCGGTCGATCTCCTTGGCCAGCGACTCGTAACGGCGGCCGGCCGGGCTGGAGGCGACGAAGTCCTGGTTCCAGGCGTGCACCTGACGTAGGTCGGCGTAGCCACCGGTGGTGAACGCGCGCACCAGGTTCAGCGTCGCGGCGGACAGGTTGTAGGTCTTCAGCAGCCGGCGCGGGTCCGGTATGCGCGCCTCGGGGGTGAATTCCGGGCCGTTCACGGCGTCGCCGCGGTAGGACGGCAGCTCGGCACCGTCTCGACGCTCCATCGGGGCGGAACGGGGCTTGGCGTACTGGCCGGCGAGGCGGCCGACCTTGACCACCGGGATGCTGCCCCCGTACGTGAGCACCGCGGCCATCTGCAGCAACGTGCGCAGCTTGCCGCGCAGCGGGTCCGCTCCGCACGCGTCGAAGGACTCCGCGCAGTCCCCGCCCTGCAGCAGGAACGCCTCACCGCGGGCCACCTGCGCCAGCCGAGCCTTGAGCTTGTCGCATTCACCGGCAAACACCAGCGGCGGCAATCCCCGCAGCTCCGCGGTCACCGCGGCGACCGCAGCCGGATCCGGGTAATCCGGCTGCTGCAGGGCGGGCAGGCTCCGCCAGGTGTCCAGGTCCACGCTCACCCGTCCAGATTACAAGCGATTGAGGCGAGTGGAGCACGAGCTTGCTCGTGCTCCCGAGCCGATAGAGCTTGTTGACGAGCGCAGCGAGGAGCACGTTGCTGCAGGTCCAAGCCCGAAATCCGTTATCGCTATCCGAAGAACACCTCGGCCTCGGCGTAGCGGGCGGGGTCGACCAGCTTCAACTCTTTGGTGGCCTCCGCCAGCGGCACCCGGACGATGTCGGTGCCGCGCAGCGCGACCATCGTGCCGAAGTCCTGCTCATGCACGGCGTCGATGGCGTGCAGGCCGAAGCGGGTGGCCAGCCAACGGTCGAAGGCGCTCGGGGTGCCGCCGCGCTGCACGTGGCCGAGCACCACGGCGCGCGACTCCGCGCCGGTACGCGTCTCGATCTCGCGGGCCAGCCGGTCACCGATACCACCCAGTCGCACGTGGCCGAAGGCGTCGGTCTCCCCGGACACCAGTTCCATGGTGCCCTCCTTGGGCAACGCACCCTCGGAGACCACGACGATCGGCGCGTAGTGGCTCTGGAAACGGGACTGGATGAACGCGCAGACCCGCTCGATGTCGAAGGGCACCTCGGGGATCAGGATCAGGTTCGCCCCGCCGGCCATGCCCGCGTGCAGCGCGATCCAACCGGCGTGTCGACCCATCACCTCGACCACCAGCGCCCGGTGGTGCGACTCCGCGGTGGTGTGCAGCCGATCGATCGCGTCCACCGCGATGTTCACCGCGGTGTCGAAGCCGAACGTGTAGTCGGTGGCGCCCAGGTCGTTGTCGATGGTCTTCGGCACCCCGACCACCGCCATGCCCTCGGCACTCAGCCGGGTCGCCACCCCGAGGGTGTCCTCGCCGCCGATGGCGATCAGCGCGTCCACCCCGAGGTCGGCGAGGTTTTTGCGGATGCGCTCGATGCCGCCGTCCACCTTCACCGGGTTGGTCCGCGACGAGCCGAGGATGGTGCCGCCGCGGGGCAGAATGCCGCGCACCTCGGGGATGCCCAGCGTCCGGGTGTTGTTCTCCAGCGGGCCGCGCCACCCGTCGGCGAACCCGAGAAACGAGTGGTGGTACGCCTGCACTCCCTTGCGGACCACGGCCCGGATCACCGCGTTCAACCCGGGGCAGTCACCACCGCCGGTCAACACACCGATGCGCATGTCTCGAACCTATCGGCCGGCCGGGTCTGGACGTTTCGGGCGTGACAAGCGCACGCTGGGGGTAGCGGGCCCTAATCTGCAACCGGAAGGAAGGAGCCTGCCGGATGAACGCAGCGGCATTTGTGGTGTTGTTCGGCTGTACCGCGGCGATGCTCGCCTTCACGCTGTTGTGGGCGCTGGGTACGCGGAAACCCGTACGCCCGCACCCCCACCTGGAGGGGCGCCCCTCGGTGCCCTACTACTACAGCCCGACCGGCATTCAGGACGAGCGCGGCATTAGTTCGCTTCAGTAGGGGCGGCCCGTGGTCCGCAGCTTGTCGAGCGCCTCGGCGAGGATCGCCTCACCGTCGGCGTGCGTGCGCCGCTCGCGCACATAGGCCAGGTGCGTCTTGTACGGCTCGTTGCGCGGCGGGGCGGGCGGAGCCTCGGGGTCCTGCCCGGCGGGCAGGCCGCAACGCGGGCAGTCCCAGAACTCCGGCGCGGTGACGGTGCCGTCCTCGGCGAAACTCGGTCGGGTCTCGTGCCCGTTGGAGCAGAAGTAGGAGATCCAGAAGCGGGGGGCGGCATCACCGCGCTCGGCCTCGCCCATCGGGCCGGCGCCGACCCGGCTGCCCCTGATCGCGTTGCCACTTGCCACAGAGATCTCCCGATGAGGAACTGACCGAGGGTCAGTGCTTCAACAACAAGGCCAGCGATACGCAGCTGGCGACCCAGACGATCATGACGATGTAGGTGATTCGATCGAGGTTGCGCTCAGCGATCGAGGAACCACCCAGCGAGGAGGAGACACCGCCGCCGAAGAGGTCGGACAGGCCGCCGCCCTTCCCCTTGTGCAACAGCACCAGCAGGATGATGAGGACGCTGGTCATGACCAACAGGATCTGGAACAAGGTCACCATGCGCCACACACCGCCTCTCTGATTTCGTTGCCGGGCCAAGACTACGTGGTCATCGGCTGGGGTCCGGCAGCCACACCGCCGCATGGGTCGATGCGTCCGAGGAATCCTCGCACGAGCAGCCCGGACCTACCCACCGGTCAGGTGACCGATTCAGCCGACGGCCTGCTCCCGGTATCGCACGATCCGGGTGAACTCCTCCGGGTCCAGGCTGGCGCCGCCTACCAGGGCACCGTCCACATCGGGCTGCGCCATGATCGCCGCGATGTTGCCGGCCTTCACCGAGCCGCCGTACAGGACCCGCACGGCATCGGCGACGTCGGCGGAATAGAGCTCCTGCACCCGGTCCCGGATCGCCCGGCACACCTCCTGGGCATCGGCCGGGGTGGCCACCTCGCCGGTGCCGATTGCCCAGACCGGTTCGTAGGCGATGACCATGGTGCGAACCTGCACCGCGGAGACGCCCGCCAGACCGCCGTCCAGTTGCGAGAGGCAGTGCCCGACGTGCGCCTCGGCCCGGCGTACCTCCAGGCCCTCACCGACGCACATGATCGGGGTCAGCCCGTGCCGGAACGCGGCCTGCACCTTGGCATTGACTGCTGCGTCGTCCTCGCCGTGATACTGCCGGCGCTCGGAGTGCCCGACCACGACGAATGTGCACTTCAACGCGGCGAGCATGGCCCCGGAGATCTCCCCGGTGTAGGCGCCGGAGTCGTGCGCGGAGATGTCCTGAGCACCGAAGGTGATCCGCAGCCGATCGCCGTCGACCGCGGTCTGCACCGACCGCAGATCCGTGAACGGCGGCAGCACCGCGACGTCCACGGCGTCGAAATCCTTGTCGTGCAGGGCGAACGCCAGCTTCTGGACGAGCGCGATGCCCTCCAGGTGATTGAGGTTCATCTTCCAGTTGCCGGCCATCAGCGGCGTGCGTGCGACCACAGGCGCTCAGTCCTCCAATGCCGAAAGGCCGGGCAAGGTCTTGCCCTCCAGGTATTCCAGGCTCGCCCCGCCGCCGGTGGAAATATGACCGAAGGCGTCCTCGGCGAAGCCGAGTTTCCGCACCGCGGCGGCGGAGTCCCCACCGCCCACCACGGAGAAGCCGTGGGCGTTCACCAGCGCCTGAGCCACCGCGCGGGTGCCCTCCGCGAAGGCGTCCATCTCGAACACGCCCATCGGGCCGTTCCAGAACGTGGTCGCCGAACCCGCCAGCGCCACGGCGAACGCCGCGCCGCTGGCCGGGCCGATGTCCAGGCCCATGCGGTCGGCGGGGATCGCGTCCGCGGGCACCACGATCGCGTCCGCGTCAGCCGCGAACCGGTCGGCGGCGACGATGTCGGTGGGCAGGATCAGCGCCACCCCACGTTTCTCCGCCTCCGCCAGATACCCGCGCACCGTGTCCAGCTGGTCGGTCTCCAGCAGCGAGGTGCCGACCTCGTGGCCCTGCGCGGCGAGGAAGGTGAACACCATGCCGCCGCCGACCAGGATGCGATCGGCCACGCCGAGCAGCCGGTCGATGACCGCGAGCTTGTCGGAGACCTTGGAGCCGCCGAGCACCACCGTGTATGGGCGCTCCGGGTTCTCAGTGAGTCGCCGTAGCACCTCGACCTCGGTGCGCACCAGGTCGCCGGCCGCGTGCGGCAACAGACGGGCGACGTCGTAGACGCTGGCGTGCTTGCGGTGCACCGCACCGAACGCGTCGCCCACGTAGGCATCGGCGAGCGCGGCCAACTGCTCGGCGAACGCGCCGCGCTCGGCGTCGTCCTTGGACGTCTCCGCCGCGACGAAGCGCACGTTCTCCAACAGCGCGACACCGCCGTCGGGCAGCGCGGAGACGGTGGCCGCGGCCTGCTCCCCCACCACCTCGGGACTGAACAGCACCTGCGCGCCGAGCAACTGCTCCAGCCGGTGGGCGACCGGGGCCAGCGAGTACGCCGGGTTGGGTTCGCCCTTGGGCCGGCCCAGGTGCGCGCACACCACGACCCGCGCACCGCCGGCGGCCAACTGCTGAATCATTGGCAGGCTGGCCCGGATCCGGCCGTCGTCGGTGATCCTGTTGCCGTCCAACGGGACGTTGAGGTCACTGCGGATCAGGACCCGCTTGCCGCGCAGATCCCCGAGTTCGTCGACGGTGCGCATGGACGGGATCAGAGCGAGGCACCGACGTGGGAGATCAGGTCGGCCAGGCGGTTGGAGTAGCCCCACTCGTTGTCGTACCAGCCGACGACCTTGGCCTGGTCGCCCTGAACCATCGTCAGCAATGAGTCGAATGTGCAGGACGCCGGTGAGGTAACGATGTCCGAGGACACGATGGGGTCCTCGGTGTACTCCAGGTAGCCCGCCAACGCGCCCTGTGCGGCGGCCTGGAACGCCGCGTTGACCTCGGCCTTGGTGGTCTCCCGACTCAGCGTCAGCACCAGATCGGTGACCGAACCGGTGGGCACCGGCACTCGCATGGCGATGCCGTCCAGCTTGCCCTTGAGCTCGGGCAGCACCAGCGAGGTGGCCTTCGCCGCACCGGTGGAGGTGGGGATGATGTTGGTGGCCGCGGCCCGCGCGCGACGCAGGTCCTTGTGCGGGAAGTCCAGGATCACCTGGTCATTGGTGTAAGCGTGGATCGTGGTCATCAGACCGCGCTCGATGCCGAAGTTCTCCATCATCACCTTGGCCATCGGCGCCACGCAGTTCGTGGTGCACGAGGCGTTGCTGATGATGTGGTGAGCGGCGGGGTCGTAGGAGTCGTGGTTGACGCCCATCACGATCGTGATGTCCTCGTCGCTGGCGGGCGCAGAGATGATCACCTTCTTGGCACCCGCCTCGAGGTGCTTGGCCGCCGCGGCGGCCTTGGTGAAGATGCCGGTGGATTCCACCACGATGTCCGCGCCCAGCTCGGCCCAGGGCAGTGCGCCCGGGTCGCGCTCGGCGGTGACCGCGAAGCTCTTGCCGCCGACGGAGATCTCCGTCTCGCCCGCCTTAACCTCGTGCGGCAGTCGACCCAGGATCGAGTCGTAGCGCAGCAGGTG
>DASXPS010000015.1 GCA_036493475.1 Sporichthyaceae bacterium
ACCCCTTCGCATACAGCGACAGCACGATCTCATCGACATCGGTCAGCCGCCGCTGCCGTTTCTTGACGATTTGCGGTTCGAATGTTCCTTCCCGATCTCGTCGTACGTCGATGGCCACTTCTCCGGCGGCGTCCGAGATCACGGTCTTCGGCCGAGCGCCGTTCCGCACATTGACCGAGTCCCGACCAGGGTCCGCCTGATTCTTCTCGTGACCGAGATGCTCGGTCATTTCCTCGTTCAGCGCCACCTCCAACACATTCTTCGTGAACAACTTCAACAACCCACCCGGACCGGTCAGCTCCAACCCGCGCTGCCGCGCCTCGGCCACCATCGCCGCCGCGGCGGCCTGCTCCGGCGACAGCTGCCGCCCTGACTTGGTCACGTTCTCCCGTGTGTTCACGGAAACCGATGTCATCACTCACAGCGCCCATCCCGCCGGACCCAGCCCGGCGTGTCGGGCCGGAAACACCGTTCCTGGGACAGTCCTGGGCTGAATGCGCGGATGAGTCACGGTGGCATCTATCTGAGGCATCAGGGTCGTCAGTCCCAGGTAGTTGAGTCATGATCGCTCGTGGGTGTCCATGGCCATGGGAAAGTCCTCGCTGATGGCCAGGTGTAGGTCCCCGCTGGTGGCCAGATAGAAGTCCTCACCCCTCGTTCGTCGTGTCGACCCGGAGCGTGGGCCCTGGGCGGTGACGGTGGCGGTGCCAACCAGTCACCGCACCGCCCAGGGGGCTCCATTGAAGTCTGCGAGGGAACGGATGGACATCATTTCCGCCTACCGCGAGGTGGGCAGCTATCGTGGCGCGGCTGCGATCAGCGGCACCACGCCGAAGACGGTGAGGCGGGTGATCGCCCGGCATGAGTCCGGCGGCGCGGCGTCGACCCGGGTGCCGCGTGGCCGTAACTACGACGCGGTCATCGAGTTGGTGGCCGAGCGGGTGGAGAAGTCGAAGGGCCGGATCACCGCGAAGCGCCTCCTGCCGGCCGCCCGCGCCGCGGGCTATGAGGGGTCAGCCCGCAACCTTCGACGGCTGGTCGCGGCGCGGAAAGCGTTGTGGCGCAACGACAATCATCGCGGTCGGCGCCCGGCGGTGTGGTCACCAGGTGAGCATCTGGTCATCGACTGGGGGGTGCTGGGCGGGTTGCACGTGTTCTGCGCGGTGCTCGCGTGGTGCCGGGTCCGGTTCGTGCGCTTCGCCGACAACGAGCGCGCCGACACGACGCTGGCGCTGCTGGCGGAGTGCTTCGATCAGTTGGGCGGGGTCCCCGCGGTGGTGCTCGCCGACCGGATGGGGTGTCTGAAGGGCGGGGTGGTCGCGAACACGGTCGTGCCGACGGCTGACTACGTGCGCTTCGCTGCCCATCACGGGTTCCGTCCCGATTTCTGCGAGGCGTCGGATCCGGAGTCGAAGGGGATCGTGGAGAACCTGGTCGGCTATGCCAAGACCGACCTGATGATCCCCGGCGTCGGCGGGTCCGGGGAGCCGTTCACCGACCTGGAGGCGGCGAACGTCGCGGCCGCGGCGTGGTGTGTCGAGGTCAACGCCGTGATGCACTCGGAGATCCGCGCGGTGCCGGCCGAGCGGCTGAGCATCGAGCGGGAACTGCTGGCCGCGTTGCCGTCGCTGCGGGCGCGCATCGGCAGGTCAGTGATCCGCAAGGTCGACCGGCTGGCCTGTGTCCGCTTCGGGTCCGCCCGCTACTCGGTCCCGGTTCGGTTGATCGGCCAGCAGGTCCGCCTGCACGTCGAGGCCGACCGGACGCTGTCGATCATGGCCGGTACCGGCGAGGGTGACATGGTGGCCGAGCACCTGCTGGTCGCGCCCGGTGAGGCATCGATCCACGATGATCACTACGGTGGGCCACGCCCGGCACCGCGCCGAGCGGTGCGCCCGAAAACGGTGCAGGAGAAGGCGTTCTGCGCGCTCGGCCCGACCGCGGAGGCGTTCATCACCGGCGCCGCCGCGGCCGGCAACACCCGCCTCGGTCCCGAGCTGGTCGAGCTGAACACCCTGGCCGCCGCGCACGGCGAACGACCGTTCCTCGACGCCCTGGGCAGGGCGGTCGCGTTCGGCCGCTGGCGAGCCGCGGACGTGCGCTCCATCCTCGCCGCCGGCACCGGAACACCACAGCCCACCACCGCCGGGGACGCCCTCGTGCTCGAACTGCCCCGCGTCCCGACCCGCCCCCTGACCGACTACGCCCTCGGCGGCACCGCGACCGGCAGCGCCGCGGCCGGGAATTCGTCGTGAGCGCGGCCGCGCCGGTGTTGGCGCCCGACCTCGCGGCCGGGTTGCGCCGTCTCAAGCTTGCCGCGATGCGCCAGCTCGCCCCGGAGCTGCTGGCCACCGCGAAGACCCAACGGTGGACACCGGAGGAGCTGCTGCGCACCCTGGTCGAGGCCGAGATCACCGCCCGCGACGCCTCCAACGCCCGCACCCGCGCCAAGGCCGCCGCGTTCCCGGTCGTCAAGACCCTCGACGAGTTCGACCGCGCGGTGTCCACGATCAAACCCGCGACCCTCGACTACCTCGCCAGCCTGGAATGGATCACCGCGACAGAGAATCTCTGCCTGGTCGGACCGGCCGGTACCGGCAAGAGCCACCTCCTGGTCGCGCTCGGCGTCGCCGCCGTTCAAGCGGGGCACCGGGTCCGCTACTTCACCGCCGCCGAGCTCGTCGAGACCCTCTACCGCGGCCTGGCCGACAACAGCGTCGGCCGGGTCATCGACACCCTGCTCCGCAACGACCTCATCATCTGCGACGAGGTCGGGTTCGCCCCGCTCGATGACACCGGAGCGCAGCTGCTGTTCCGGTTCATCGCCGCCGCCTACGAACGCCGCGCCCTGGGCATCGCCTCGCACTGGCCCTTCGAGTCCTGGGGCCGGTTCCTGCCCGAGCACACCACCGCCGTCAGCCTGCTCGACCGACTGCTGCACCACGCCAACGTCGTGGTCACCGACGGCGAGTCCTACCGCATGCGCGAAGCCCGAACCCGCCAGGAAGGAGCCGCCAGAAGGAGCTGATCAACCCGAGGGGTGGGGACTTTTACTTGGCCACCAGCGGGGACCACAACTTGACCGTTGACAGTCTGGTCCCGCCTGATGCTTGACTGTCTGCGATGACTACCGCAGCGCGTGTCTCTGTCTCTGTTGCTGTCTCTGTTGCTGACTGTCTGGTCTGCTGACTGCCTGCTGACTGAGTACGCGATAACTGTCTGGTCCCACCGCACCATCCTGTGTTGCCGAATTCCCCTCTATGGGATCAAGCGCGCCGCCTGCGGCGGCGCGTAGCCAGCTTTCGACGTAGCTCACGTGGCCGCCGGCCCAGCCACGACACTGCGCGCGGCCCTGCGGGCCGTGCTC
>DASXPS010000016.1 GCA_036493475.1 Sporichthyaceae bacterium
ACGACGTCCTCCAGGTACGCGCGGGTGATCGCCATCGTGAAGGCGATCTCCTGCAGCGCGTTCGCCCCGGCCTCGCTGATGTGGTAGCCGCTGATGTTGACCGGGTTGTAGCGGGCCATGTGCTCGGCGCAGTAGACGATCGTGTCGCGGACGATGCGCATGCTGGGGCGGACCGGGAAGATCCACTCCTTCTGCGCCACGTATTCCTTGAGGATGTCGTTCTGGATCGTCCCGGAGAGCTTGTTCAGGTCCAGTCCTCGATCTTCGGCTACCGCGACGTACATCGCGAGCAGGATCCAGGCCGAGGGGTTGATCGTCATCGAGACACTGATCTGCTCGAGGTCGATGCCGTCGAACAACGCCGCCATGTCCGCCACCGTGTCGATGGCGACTCCCTCGCGACCGACCTCGCCCTGGCTCATCGGGTCGTCGCTGTCCAGGCCCATCAGCGTGGGCATGTCGAAGTCGACCGACAAACCGGTCTGGCCCTGCGCGATCAGGTAGCGGAAGCGCTGGTTTGTCTCCTCCGCCTGCCCGAAGCCCGCGATCTGACGCATCGTCCAGACCCGGCCCCGATACATCGTCGGATACGGCCCGCGGGTGTACGGGTAGCGGCCCGGCAGCCCGATCTCCGACCAGTCGGCGGGGAGATCGGCGGGGGTGTAGACGCGCTTCACCGGCATGCCACTGCCGGTGCGGTATTCCGGTCTGGACTCGGGGGCTCGCCGGGTGAACTCGGCGAGCTCGGCGGCCTCCCAGTCCGCCAGCTCCTGCTGGACGAGCCGGACCAGGGCATCGTCGGTCAACCGGCCGTGGGTTTCGAAGGTCATCTGTCTCCTCCTGTCAGGGCCGCAGCGACCGGACGAGTTCGCGCGCGGCCGCCGCGGGGTCGGTACGGCGGGCGACGACGGCGTCGACGGCCGCGTCGAAGTCGACATTGCCGGGACGCAAGCGGTGCAGTACGAGTTCCTCGACCAGCCAGCGGATACGGGTGGCCGCGTTGTTGCGTTCCCGCCCAACGCGCTCACCACTGCTGTCCAACCAGCGGCGGTGCTCGTCGAGGACGTCGACAAGATCGGCAACGCCGTCGCCGGTCGACGCTACGGTCTGCCGGATCGGCGTCGGCCAGCCACCATCGGCGTGCGGCGTCAGCCTGACGATCTCCCGCAACTCGGCCGCGGTTCGGTGCGCGCCGTCGCGGTCGGCCTTGTTGACCACGTGCACATCCGCGATCTCGAGCAGCCCGGCCTTACTGGCCTGTACGTCGTCACCCATGCCGGGCACGCTCACCACCACGACGGTCCCCGCGGCGGACAGCACGTCGATCTCGGCCTGCCCGACGCCCACCGTTTCCAGCACGATGACGTCCTTGCCGGCCGCGTCCAGCACGGTGATGGCGTCCAGCACCGCGCGGGACAGGCCGCCGAGCGCACCGCGGGTCGCGACGGACCGGACGAACACCCCGGGATCCCCGGACAGTTCGCTCATCCGGATCCGGTCACCGAGGATCGCGCCGCCGGTGAAGGCGCTCGACGGATCGACGGCGATCACCCCGACCGTGCGATCCCGCCGGCGGAACTCCGCGGTCAGCCGAGAAGTCAGCGTGGACTTCCCGCTGCCCGGCGGCCCGGTGATTCCGATGACCTGTGCGCCGTGGGTGCGGTTGTGCAGTTCGGCGAGCAGCTCGTTCACGCCGTCGCTGCGCCGTTCGATCCGGGTCAGCGCGCGCGCGACGGCCGACACATCACCGGCGATCACCCGTTCGGCGAACGTCACGAAGCACCACCGGCGATCTCGCGCAGCAACTCCCGGTTGTCGATGACCCGGCGTGCCTTGAACTCGGTGCGGTCGAAGGTGTTCGCCTCGACCGGCACGACGTTCGCACCGATCCCCAGCACCGTGCGCAACCGGTCGGAGATACCCCCTGCCCATGCGGCGCGGGAGTCCGCGGCGAGGCCGGCTCGGTGCTCCACCTGGACCACGAGGGTGTCCATGGCCGTTTCCCGGGAGATCACGATGCGGTGTTCGCCGCCGTAGTCCGGGTCGGCCATCACCACGTCGTCGATCGCGCTGGGGTAGATGTTCTCCCCGCGCACCACGAACATGTCGTCGATCCGGCCATAGATCCCGCGCGGCAGGAACGGGTAGGTCCAGCCGCGTTCCATCGACGGCGCCTCCCACCGGGTGAGGTCGTTGGACACCAGTCGGATCATCGGCTGGCTGGTGCGCTCCAGGGTGGTGTACACCGGCGTGCCCTCCGCCCCGTACGGCACCCGGCTGAGCGTGACCGGGTCACAGACCTCCGCGTAGACGAGGTCCTGCCAGGCAAATACCCCCGGCCCCCCGCCGGCGCCGCCCAGGTGCATCCACGGGCTGACCTCCGCCATGCTCCCGCAGTCGTACACCTCAGCACGAAACTCGGAGGAGATCTTCTGACGGATCGACGGGACGCTCGCCCCGGGTTCACCGGAGAAAAACATCCGGGTCAACCCCAGCGTGCCCGGATCAACACCTTCCGCATGCGCGGCCTCGGCGAGGTGCAGGGCGTAGGACGGGGTGCCGTAGAAGACCGTGACGCCCATCTGCCGCATCCAGGACAGGGTGCGCACCGTCTGGCCGGTCTGGCCGGCGCCGAACGGGAACACCCGGGCGCCGAGGCGCTCGGCACCGATGTAGGTACCCCACGATCCCCAGTAGAGGCTCAGCGGAGAAGCGACCAGCACGGTGTCGTGCGGCCGGATACCCATCGCCCACATCACCCGGGCGTGCGCGTTGGCCACGCTGCGCCAGTCCCGTTCGCAGATGCCGAACGCGGTCGGACGTCCGGTGGTACCGGACGTGCCGTTGACGTGCTTGACCTCGGACTCCGGCACGCAGAGGTAGCTGCCGAACGGCTCGTGTGCCGCTTGGTCGGCCCGCAGCTCCTCCTTGCGAACCGCCGGCACCTTCTCGAAGTCGTCCAGGGTGCGGATCGACGACGGGTGGATCCCCGCCTCATCCCACTTGCGCTGATAGAAGGCGGAGTTCTGCCAGGCGTAGGTCATCACGTCGCGGATCCGCTCGACGATCCGTTCGTCGCGCCGGTCGGCCGGCATCGTCTCGCGTTCGGGAAACCAGTGCCGCTGATCGACGGCCGGGCGGTATGACTCGTCGTACCGCGGCGGCCACAGCCACTGTTCCATCGCAGTTTCTCCGCTCAGCGACGCGCAGCTTCGGCGGCGTGCTTTCGTACCGTCTGCACCACGGTTTCCGGGGTCGTGTCCTGGCCGAGCACGGCGGCAACGCCCATCGCACGCAGTTCGATCTCGTCCTCGTCCGGCATCACTCCGCCGGCCACGACAGCGAAGCGCGGCGGTTCGTCCAGCTCGCCGATCAGCTCGAAGAGCTTGGTGAAGATCGGCAGGTGAGCGCCGGACAGCATGCTCACGCCCAGCACATCGACGTCCTCCTGGATCGCAGCTTCGAGTACCTGCTGCGGCGAGCGATGCAACCCGGTGTAGATGACCTCCATGCCCGCGTCGCGCAGTGTGCGGGCCACGACCTTCACCCCGCGGTCGTGTCCGTCCAGCCCGATCTTGGCCAGCATCACCCGGATCGGGTCGTCACCCGACGTGTCCACCGCGCGCCCTCCTTCTCGCCAATGGTCCGACCATAGTGACAGCGCACCATGCCCGCAACGAAGGCTGATCAGGACAAGATCTCGAGCAGCAGCGCCAGCCCGGCGGCCGCGAACGATTGCATGTTCTGCGCGCGATCGTCGGACCCGGTCAGCAGGTGCCGAGCGCACGTTCGGCCATCCGGCGGGTGCACCGCGACCCAGTCATGTCCCGCCGGATCGCCGTACGGGTTGCCGCTGGGACCGGCCGCGCCGGTCTCCCCGATCCCCCAGTCCGCGGCGAGTTTCCCGGCCGCCGAAGCAGCCAGCCACCGGGCGAAGGGCTCACTCGCGCCGCGCACCCCGGCCGCCGGCGGCGGGCCACCGGCCAGCAGCTCCTTGGCCCCGTCCAGCGTGTAGATCACCACGCCGCCGCGAAAATATGCCGAGGCGCCGGGAACGGCGAGCAACGCCGCCGAGATCAGCCCGCCCGCCGCTGACTCGGCGACCGCAAGTGTCTCGCCGCGGGCCCGCAGCCGAGCGGCGATCGTAACGGCCGGCTCGGTCAGCGCAGGAGGAAGCATCGAGCAATGCTAGGCCCGGCAGCTGCGCTGAGCAGCCGTCAGAGCGAACCGGGACAACTCGGCCGCGGCCGACAACGATCCGGTAATGCCGCGGCATGCCGGGCACCGAACTGCGCCCGGGTGAGCCACCTTGGTTCCCACAGCCGGCGCTCAGGACGCGGGCGCTACCGGGGTGGACTGGGACATGACCGGACCGAGGATCACGACCCGCACCGGCCGAGCCGTTCTGCTCGCGGCCGCGCTCGCTCTTCCGCTGAGCGCGTGTGGCGCGGCGAAGGACGCCACCTCTTTCCCTGCGGCAACCTCCGGTCCCGCGGCCTCCTCCACGCCCGCGGCGACCTCAGCCCCGGCCGACACCGTCTCCGATCCCGGTTCGACCAGCACCTTCGGCGTGCGCGCCGCGCACATCATGTCCTACGACTGGCCCGACGCATCGAAACGCGAGCCGATCCTGGAGCTGATCAAGGAGAAGAAGCTCGACACCGTCCAGCTCGACATCAAGGACGAGGACGGCCTGGTCGGCTACGACTCAAAGGTCCCGCTGGCCGTGCAAGCCGGGACGACCGTGCACAAGAGCTACGACATCAAGGAGGCCGTGGACACCATCCACGCCCTCGGCGCGAAGGTGGTCGGCCGCATCGTCGCCTTCCGCGACCCGAAGCTGGGCAAGTGGGCGCTGAACAACGGCCACATGGACTACCTGATCCAGAACACCTCGGGTGGGGCCTACAACGCCGGTAGCTACGGCACCGCGGCGTTCACCAACTTCGCCAACCCCGACGTGATCGAGTACAACATCGCGCTGGGCGAGGAGGCGGCCAAGGCCGGCTTCGACGGGATCATGTACGACTACATCCGCAAGCCCGAAAACCAGGGCCAGGTCTACCCGGGCATCGGCTCGAAGACCCCGTCGCAGGCGATCGCGGACTTCGTCGCCAAGGCCGAACCGCGCATCCACGCGGCGGGCGCCCAGCTCGGCGCCGCGGTGTTCGGCGTCTCGGCCTTCACCCCGACGCTGATCGCGCAGGACATCTCACTGATGGCCCCGCATTTGGACTTCATCTCGCCGATGATCTACCCGTCGCACTGGGGCCCGGGCGAGTACTCGGTGTCCTCTCCGGTCCACCAGCCGTACGAGATCGTCAAGCGCTCGCTGATGGACTTCAACCGGCAGGTGCTCGGCACCGACTGTCGCGTCGTGCCGTGGATCCAGAACTTCAGCTGGCCGATCCCCTACTCCGCGGACGACGTCGCCGCACAGATCAGGGCGGCCAAGGACGTCGGCCTCAACAGCTTCTACCTGTGGAACGACTCCTCGAAGGTCGGGCTGGGTGCACCGGCTCTGGTGGCCCACGACGCCTCGGGTGACGCGCCGGGCACGCTCATGTACTCGATCAACAAGCCGGGTAATGCATCCGACGGCACCACCGACGAGGCGAAGGCCAAGGCATACATCGACGCGTATCGGGCGTGGGTCGCGGGGGGCAAGCAGGGGATCTTCAACGACCCCCTGAACCCGTCGGCCTCGGGCTCAACGTCGGCCACCACCGCGCCGACCTCGACGCCGGCCGCCGCTGCCACACCGACGTCCACCCCGTAACTCAACGACGTCGTAACTGACGTACCGTCAGGGCACCGAGTGGGCGCACGTGCGAGGCTTTGGGTCATGAGCGACCTCACGCACAGCGAATCGATCGTGATCGAGGCCTCCGCCGAGGCCGTCTACGACCTGGTCTCCGACGTCACCCGGACCGGCGAGTGGAGCCCGGTCTGCAAGGAGTGCTGGTGGGATCCGGGCGCGACGGGTGCCGTCGGCGATGCCTTCACCGGGCGCAACGTGCTCCCGGAACGGACCTGGCAAACCCACTGCACGGTGATCGCCGCCGACCGCGGCCGTAAGTTCGGCTGGGTGGTCGGTGACCAGCTGGTGCGCTGGGTCTACTCGATGCATCCCGAGGACACCGGCACCCGATTAACCGAGGCCTGGGAGTTCCTGCCCAACGGGATCAAGCTGTTCCACGATCGCTACCCCGACGACGCCGAGGCGCAGATCGCCGCTCGGACCGAGCTGGCCCATCGCGGGATTTCCGAGACCCTCGCGGCCATGAAACGGCTCGCCGAGACCGGCTGAGGGTCACTTGCCCCGGAAAACGGGCGGGCGCCGCTCGGCGCGCGCCCGACGTCCCTCGGCGAAGTCCTCACTGGCCCAGCACGCCTCGAAGGCCGCGTCGAGGTGCGCGGCGTCCAACGCGGGCTCGAAGACGTCGTTCAGCACCTGCTTGGAATAGGCCAGGGTGAGCGGCGCCAGGTCGGCCATACCGGCGGCCCACGCCAGCGCCTCCTCGGTCGAGCCCGCTCGATCCGCCAGGCCACCGGCCAGCGCGCGCTGTGCGTCCAGTTGGTCACAGGCCAGCACCAGCACCCGGGCGGTGCCGTTGCCCGCGAGCAGGGCAAGCCGTCGGATCGTCCACGGATCCACGGCCAGACCGAGCCGGGCGGTGGGCACCCCGAAGCGCGCCGTGGGCGCCACCACGCGAAAGTCCGCGGCGATGGCGAGCTGGGTACCCGCGCCGATGGCCGCCCCGTTGACCGCGGCGATGACCGGGACCGGCGCGTCCACCACGGTGTGCAGCAGGGCGTACAGCGCGCCGCGGAAATCGGCGGTGTACACCTCATCGAGGTCCGCGCCGGAACAGAAACTCGGGCCGTTCCCGGTCAGCACGATTGCCCGCGCCCCGCCGGCCAGGGCCGCATCCACCGCGACCCGCAGCTCGAGGCAGAGCTCGGTGTTCAACGCATTGTGCTTCTCCGGACGATCCAGCGTGAGCAGCACGACACTGTCCCGGTCAAACTGTTGGATCACGGCAGTTCCCTCCACACGGTGAACCGGCGACGTTACCGGCCGGACCGGGCACACTGTCGCCGTGGAGTTGCACACACCGACGGTGACCGCGGATCGATTGCGGGCGTGGTGCGCCGACCAGCTGGGCTCCGCGGTGGACATCGAGCTCATCCGGACCGGTCACTTGGCCGCGGTCATCGGGGTGCGGCTGCGCGACGAACGCGAGGTGGTGATCAAGGTCCGGCCGCACGCGGCTCGGTTGGCCCAGTGCGTGGGAGTGCAGCAGCAGGTCGCCGCGTGGGAATTCCCTTGTCCACGTCCACTGTCCGGGGTGCTCGATCTGGACGGTCACGCGGCCACGGTCGAGCAGTACGTACCGGGCGGCACGACGTATCCGGACACCGGCCGAGCGGCCGAGCCGTTCGCGGTCGCCTTCGCCCGCCTGGTCGAACTGGCGCCCAGCGCCGCGGCAGAATCGTTGCGCCCCGCGCCGGCCTGGAACCGCTGGGACCACGATGAACCCGGATTGTGGCCCGCCGCCGACGATCTGACGGTGGATCTGAATCGCCTGCCCGGCCCGGCGTGGATCGAGCGGGCCGCCGCATCGGCGCGCGCGCGACTGCAGGCCGGGGTCGGGCCGGCGATCGTCACCCATGGGGACTGGTACGCGGCGAATCTGCGCTGGGCCGGTGACCGACTTCTGGTCGCGCATGACTGGGACAGCGTCATCGCCGACACCGAGGCAGCGGCCGTCGGCTTCGCCGCTGCCGCGTATCCCGCCCTCGGCCCGGGCGGCGAGGCCACCATCGCGGAGACGGAGGACTTCCTCGACGCGTACGCCAAGGCCCGGGGGCAGGCATTGGAACGCGATGAGCAGGAGTGCGCATGGGCCGCCGGGGTGTGGCTACGCGCGTTCGACGCCAAGAAGCAATGCGTCCGTGGGCTGCCCATCGTCTCGTTGAGACGTCGCGAGGCCGACCAACGGCTGCGCCGGGCCGGCGCCCGCACCCGCCTTCGCTGAGGCCGCAGCAAACCGAATGGGCCCGCGATGACCCACCACGATGGCCGCGACCCCAAACACGCTCCAGGCGATCAGCACGGCGAGGTGAGCATTCGCACCGGCGCAGTCGAAGTACGCGGTGCTGCGCAGCAAACTGACCGCGGCACCCGGCGGTAGCCACTGGCCGAGTTGTCCCACCGGATGCGGAAGTAGCTCCGGGGCCGAGCCGACGCCGGAGAACGGGTTGCCGAGAAACACCATGAGCACCGCGGACAATCCCAGGCCGGCCGGGCCCAACAGCGCGATCAACCCGGCTGTGGCGCTGCTGATCGCGAGGATCGTCCAGGCCAGGCCGAACCAGGTGGCCGCCGGCCGGTGCGGCAGCGCGCCGAGCCAGGTTTGCGCGATGAGGTACACCCCGGTCGCGGCGACCACCGACACCGTCAGCAGCGCGAGGATCTGACGCCACGCGGTATGGAATCTGACCACCACGCCGACCCCACCGGCGATGAGGATGCTGCAGATCGTCAGCGGCAGCAGCGCCGCCATCAGCACGGTTCCGCGCGGATCCTGCCGCGACAGCGGGACGATGTCGGTCGCCGTGGTGGTCCCGCCCGCTCGGGCGGCGTAGTCAGTGGCGGCGTTGGTCAACACCTGAGCGACCGCGGGACCGGCCGCACTTGCCTCGAATACCTGCATGTTCTGTGTGCCCGGCGCGAAAGCGCCGTAGACGTCGCGCTGCTCGATCGCCCGCCGGGCCGCGGCGGCGTCGGCATACAGATGAACGTCGAAACCATCGGGCCGCGCGTTCTCCAGTCCCGCGACGAACGCCTGGCTCTGCGCGGTCGCCCCGACCACGCCGATGGGGAGGTCACGCGGCGCGACGCGCGCGGCCGGCCACGCGAACGCGAGCACCGCGGCCACCACGACCAGCGGCAGTGCGATGGACACGATCACCAGCTGCCGCCACGGCGGATGCCGGGCCAGTGGGTTGTGCATGATGCCTCCAAAAAAGAACGTTCGTTGTCTTATATAGCCAACCGTGCCGACGTACACATGTCAAGATGAACGTTCGTTTTCTAGTAGGGTGGTGGCATGCCCAAGGTCAGCCAGGAACATCGGGACGCGCGGCGTGAGCAGATTCTGGCCGGCGCCAAGCGCTGCTTCCTGCGCAACGGCTTCCAGGCCACCTCGATGCAGGACCTGTTCGCCGAGTCGCAGCTCTCCTCCGGCTCGTTCTACCGCTACTTCACCAGCAAGGAGGACGTCATCCTCGCCATCGCCGAGGAGAACCTGGGCGCGGTGACGTCATTGATCCACGAGCTGGCCACCGGTCGGCACGAGGGAGGTCTCGGTGAGGCGTTGAGCTCGGTGCTGGGGACCGTTGTCGCCCGCAATCGCGATGATCAACTGGGCGCGATGGCCGTCCTGGTGTGGTCCGAGGCGCTGCGCTCTCCCCCGCTGCGCGAGCGATTCACCGATCTGCTCGGCCGGATCCGGGAGGACCTGACCGAACTCGTGGGTCGTGAGCAGTCGGCGCACCGACTGCCGAGCGACGTGGACGCCGCGGCGCTGGCGAAGCTGTTCCTGGCCATCGTGCCGGGCGCGGTCCTGCAGTTGGCCCTGTTCGGCGAGCGGGATCTCGACGGTGTGCCCGCCGCCGCCAGGGCCGTATGGTCGACCTGATCTGCTCTGGGCGAGCGGCTCGGATCGGCCTACGCTGGGGGACGCAGAGCAACGACGCCTTCAGTCGGGGTGCTGATGAACTCGGACACGGAACTGGTCTGCGCGGCCACCGACGCAGTGCGCGATGCCGCCACCCTTGATGCGGCACTCGCGGCGTTGGTGCAGGTGCTGCGGCCACGGTTCGATCTTTGGTACGGGGCCATCTGTTCGCACCCGACCGACGCCCCACACATCACGATCATGGCCAAGTGGTCACTGGCCGACAGCGTCTTCGACGTGGGCACCGCGGTCGCGACGAACATCTCCCAGATCATCTCCGGCGTGCTGGCCGAACTGCACGCGGGTAACCCGGCACGGTTCGTGATCGGCGGCGACCCAGACTCCCTCGTCGAACACCTGCTGGCCAGTCAGGGGGTGGCCTCCATGGTCACGGTGCCGATTCACGGCGACGACGAGGGCCTGGTGCTGCTCGCGCTGGGCACCAGTACGCAGGACGCCTTCCTGGACGTCGGCCGCGGCTTCTACCTGGACCTGGCCCACGGCATCAGCGACACCGTGCTGCGCCTGATAACCACGAAAACGGACCACTAGCTCCGGGTCAGCTGGAGAACAACGCGTGGATCTTGTGCGAGAGCTGATAGATGCCGTAGCCGAACGGCACCCCGACCCAGATCCAGGTCAGCAGGATCAGCAACCGTTGGTCGATACGCGGTGTCGCTTCGCTGCTCATGCCGTCACCCCTGGTTGCGTCGGAACCTTGGCGTCCGCCGCTGCGTCCGCCCCGGCGGGCTCATGGAAGCGCGCGTTGACCGGACGGATCAGCTCGTTGCACACGAAGGCAATGATCAGCAGCCCGATCATGACCGTCCACGACGGGGTGTAGATGGATGAACCCTTGTGGCCACTGTTGATCCGGTCATCGGCGACGTGGTTGATGATCAGTGGTCCGAGCACCCCGGCCACGGACCAAGCCGTCAGTAGTCGGCCGTGGATCGCGCCGACCTGGTAGGTGCCGAACAGGTCCTTGAGGTAGGCCGGAACGGTGGAGAAACCCGCACCGTAGAAGGACAGAATCACCATGCAGGCGATGATGAACAGCGTCTTGTTGTTGTCCTTCGCCAGCAGGATGTAGAGGTACAGCAGCGCGCCGACCCCGAGATAGATCCGGTACATGTTCTTGCGGCCCAGGTAGTCCGAGCTGAACGACCACAGGATCCGTCCCATCGCATTGGACAGCGACAGGATCGCCACGAAGCCGGCGGCGGCCGCCACCAGGTTCTTGGCCGACGAGGCGTTCGGGAAGAAGTCCTGATAGATCGGCGCCGCCCGCTCCAGGACACCGATGCCCGCGGTGACGTTGAAGCACAGCACCACCCAGAGCAGCCAGAACTGCGGGGTCTTGATCGCGTTGGCCGCGGACACACTCCTCGAGCTGACCATCGGGCGCACCCGTAGAGGTGGGGCGGCCGGCGCCTGCCAGCCCGGCGCGGGCACCCGAACCAGCAGCGAACCCATGGACATGAACACCGCGTAGCAGATGGCGAGCACCAGGAAGGTCTGCGCTATCCCGTGCTTGGTGGCGTCCGGCGCGATGCCATGGAAGTGCTGCAGCAATTCGGTGCTGAGCGGGGAGGCGATCAGCGCGCCGCCGCCGAAGCCCATGATCGCGATCCCGGTGGCCAACCCGGGACGGTCCGGGAACCATTTGATCAGCGTCGACACCGGGGAGATGTAGCCGATGCCCAGACCGATGCCGCCGATGAAGCCGTACCCGATCACGACCAGCCAGTACTGGTCGATCGCCACCGCCAACGCGGTGACCGCCAGACCCGAGACGAAGAAGATGGCCGAGGTCGACATCGCCCAGCGGGGACCCCGGTCTTCCACCCACCGACCGAACAGCGCGGAGGAGACACCGAGCATCACAATCGCCAGCTGGAAGGGCAACGCGGTCAGCGTGCCCGGGTGATGGCTGTGGGTCAGCATCGTCGCCGCGAGAGGTTTTTTGAACACACTCCAGGCGTAGACCTGACCGATGGCCAGATGGATGGACAGGGCCGCGGGCGGAATCAGCCAACGACTCCAGCCAGGTGGGGCGACGATGCGCGCACGGTCCAGGAATTTGACGTCCATGGATTCTCCTGCCAGCAGGTGCGCGGACAGTATCGGATTCCTACCTTGGTCACAATGAACGCGGCCGGTACCGCTACCGCCATCCGTCGGCGGACCACCCAGCTACTCACCAGGGCTTTGCCCGGACAACTAGGGTGCGGGCGTGGGCAACATCACGGGCTTCCTGGCGGGCGTGCTCGCCGTGCTCCTGGTGGCCGCCACGGTCGTGGGCCTGCGCCGGTTCGCGGGCTGGCGCCCGGCCCTGGGTACCCGCGCGGACCTGGCCAGCTTCGAAACCCTGCACCTGGCTTCGCTGGCCTCACCGGCCCTGCGTGCCGGCCTCACCGAGGCCGGTGCCACGAAGGCCGCCAAGCACTTGCGAGCCTTGCTGGGCAGTCGGGCCGTCGCGCTTACTGACGGGGAGCGCCTGCTCGCCTGGGACGGCGACGGGCAGGACGGATGGGCCAAGTCCGCCACTGAGCATGCGCAGGCGGTGATGAGCACCGGCCGCTCCCACGTGCTGGAGACGACGGACTACACCAGCGCTATCCGCGCGGTGGTGATCACCCCACTGGTCTCCGGCGAGGCGGTCATCGGCACGTTGAGTGCCTACGTCGAGTCCAGCTCCGCCGGCCTGATTCGGGCCGTCGACGAGGTCGGGCACTGGGTGTCCGGACAGCTGGAGCTGGCCGAGCTGGACGCCAGCCGGACCAGGCTGGCCGAGGCCGAGATCCGCGCGCTGCGGGCCCAGATCTCCCCCCACTTCATCTACAACTCGCTGAACGCGATCGCCTCGTTCGTCCGGACCGACCCCAACCGGGCCCGGGAACTGCTGCTGGAGTTCGCGGATTTCACCCGCTACACCTTCCGGCGATCCGGCGATTTCACCACGCTCGCCGACGAGCTGCGGGCCATCAACGGCTACCTCCAGCTGGAGCAAGCCCGGTTCGGCGATCGGCTGCATGTCACATTGCGGGTGGCACCGGAGGTCCTTGCCGTGTCGATGCCGTTCCTGTGTTTGCAGCCGCTGGTGGAGAACGCAGTGCGGCACGGGCTGGAGAACAAGGAGGGCGAGGGCACCGTCACGATCCTGGCCGAGGACGCCGGTGCCGACTGCCTGATCAGCGTCGAGGACGACGGGCTGGGCATGGCTCCGGAACGGGTGCGCGCAGCGCTGTCCGGTGAGCCCGGCACGGACAGCGTCGGGTTGGGCAACGTCGACGAACGTTTGCGCAAGATCTTCGGCGACCCGTACGGACTCACCGTGGCCACCGCCCCCGGCGCGGGCACCAAGGTCAGCCTGCGGGTGCCGAAGTTCCAGCCCGGGGTGCACGCATGACCCAGCCGACCGGCCTGACCGTGCTGGTCGTTGACGATGAGGCCCCGGCTCTGTCCGAGCTCGTGTACCTGCTGCGCGAGGACAGCAACATCGGCGAGGTGCTCAGTGCCGAGAGTGGCGCGGAAGCGCTGCGCGTACTGCAGCAGCACGACGTCGACGGGGTGTTCCTCGACATCCACATGCCGGGACTGTCCGGGGTGGAGTTGGCCGGGATCCTCGCCCGGTTTCGCGACCCGCCGCCGGTGGTCTTCGTGACCGCCTTCGAGGACCACGCTGTGGACGCCTTCGAGCTCAACGCCGTGGATTACGTGCTCAAGCCGATCCATCCGCGCCGGCTGGCCGAGGCCATCCGCCGGCTGGTCTCGGTCACCTCGGCGGCTCCCGCAGCGCAGTTGGTCCCGGAAGTGCCGCACGTGGCGGACGAGACAACGATTCCGGTCGAACTCGCCGGAGTGACGCGCTTCATCGCGCTGCGCGACGTGCGCTACGTGGAATCCCACGGCGACTACGCCCGCCTGCACACCGAGTCGGCCACCCACCTGCTGCGGGTGCCGATGGGCACGCTCGAGGAGCGCTGGGCCCATGCCGGTTTCATTCGCATCCATCGCAGCTATCTGGTCTCACTCGCCCACATCACCGAGGTCAGACTCAGCGCAGAGCAGGGCAGCGTCATGCTGGGCACCGTGGAACTTGCGGTGAGCCGGCGGCACACCCGCGCGCTTCGCGAGCTGCTGATCCGACGTGCCCGGCCCTGGACCGGGGGGCCCGAGGAGTGACCAGAGAGGTCGACCGCTCCCGTCGGGTCGTGGTCACCGGCCCCCGCACCAGGGCGGTGCCGGGGGCAACCCAACGTGGCGTGTTGGACCTGGACGAGCAGACCACGATCGGTGAGGTGTACCTGCGTTCGCTGATCCGCACCCAACTACGACTCGCGCTGACGGTTTGCGTCGCCGTGGTGTTGGTCGGGGGCGGCCTGCCGCTGCTGTTCGCACTGTGGCCGGCGGCACGGTCGGCGCGGGTGCTCGGCCTTGAGCTGCCGTGGCTGACCCTGGGGCTGCTCGCCTACCCCGCCCTGGCCGCCGGCGGTTGGGCCTACGTACGCGCGGCCGAACACAACGAGGGCAACTTCGTGGCGCTGGTCGAGCGCAGGTGAACAGCAGTTACGGCGTAGCCGCGATCGTCATCGTGGTCGCGCTCAGCGCAACGATCGGTGCGTTCGGGCTGCGCATCTCCCGCACGACCTCGGACTTCTACGTCGCGTCACGGACGGTCACGCCGCTGTGGAATGCCTCCGCGATCAGCGGGGAGTACCTCTCTGCCGCGTCCTTCCTCGGCGTCGCCGGGCTGATCCTGGCCTACGGCGTCGACATGCTGTGGCTGCCGGTCGGCTTTACCGGTGGCTACCTGATGATGCTCGCGTTGGTCGCCGCGCCGCTGCGCCGCTCCGGGGTCTACACGCTGCCCGACTTCACCGAACTACGCCTGTCCTCGACCCGGCTGCGCGCGCTGGCCAGCCTGCTGGTGGTGCTGATCTGTTGGCTGTACCTGATGCCGCAATTCCAGGGGGCAGGACTCACCCTGCGCACCGTGACCGGGGCACCGCGCTGGGCGGGCGAACTGGTCGTCGCCGTGGTGGTCATCAGCACGGTCGCGTCCGGGGGGATGCGCTCCATCACCTTCGTGCAGGCCTTCCAGTACTGGCTCAAGATCACCGCGATTCTCATTCCCGCGGTCTTTCTGGCCATCAGCTGGCACTCCCACGGGTCGCCGGCATTGACAAGCAACGCGACGCCGCACTTCCGGCAGCACACGGTGGTCACCGCACCCGGCGACCTGGAGATCCGGGTGGCACATGCGGTGACGCCGCGGGTTTCCGGCACGGTCGACAACGTTTCCTACGTCGATGCGCCGCTCCGCCTCGGTCATGGCGAGCACAAGGTCAGCGCCGGGACCCGGCTGGAGTTCAATCAGGGCGCCGCGGTTCCGGTCAGCACCGACCTGCCGTTGACGTCCGACGCGGTCTGGGCGAAGCCGCTGTCCAGTGGCCGGGAACATTCCCTGTTCGCGACGTACTCACTGATCATCGCCACACTGCTGGGCACCATGGGTCTGCCGCACATCCTGGTGCGCTTCTACACCAACCCCGACGGGCGCGCGGCTCGCCGCACGACGCTGTCCGTCCTCATGCTGCTGGGTCTGTTCTATCTGGCACCGACACTGTTCGGCGCGCTCGGCCGCATCTACGCGCCGGATCTGCTGACGACCGGACGGGTGGACTCGGTGGTGCTGGACTTACCGCTGCGGATGATCGGAGGCACCGGCGGTCGTGTTCTCTCCGCCCTGGTCACGGCAGGCGCGTTCGCGGCATTCCTGTCCACGGCCGCGGGGTTGACCATGTCGGCCGCGGCGGTGATCTCCCAGGACCTGTTCAGGGCAGGCGGAGTGCGGACGTTTCGGCTGGCCGCCGTGCCGGCGATTGTCGTTCCGTTCTGTTTGGCGCTGGCCGCCGGCGGCCTGCCGGTCGGCAACGCCGTCAGTCTGGCCTTCGCGGTGGCCGCCTCGACGTTCTGCCCGTTGCTTGTGCTCGGCGTGTGGTGGCGCAGGTTGTCCACCGTCGGGGCAGCGGCCGGCATGATCACCGGCGGTCTGTTGGCCGGCTCGGCGGTGCTGGCCACGATTCTCGGCGGGCCCTACCGGGGCTGGACCGGCGTGCTACTCGCCCAACCGGCCGCGATCACGGTGCCCGCGGCATTCGGGGTGATGATCGGCGTCTCGTTACTGACGCCCCGTCACGTCCCGTCGAACCTCCACCGCATCATGGTCCGCCTACACGTGCCGGAGAGCTTGACCCTGGACCGGGGCGACTGGGCCCGCTGAATCAGACGACCGCGCCCACACCCGGGAACAGGATGCGCAACTGAAGCTCGGCGACCAGCCGTTCGATCGGATCGGCCAGGTTCAGCCCGGTGAGTTCGCGCATCCGTCGCAACCGGTACCGCAGTGTGTTCGGGTGCAGGGACAACGCCTTGGCTGCCCGGGGAACATCACCCTGGTGGTCGAACAACGCCCGCAACGATCGGATGTAGTCCGACCGACCGGTGGCATCCAGGGTGTGCAGGGAGGCGACCGGGCCGGTCAACAACTCGGGCCGCTCTGCCGTGATCACGCGCAGCAGGTCGAGGATGGCGTAAATCCTCTCCCCCCGAGGGGGCGCTTGCGCTACCCCGCCGCCGCGCACCATCGCCATGTATCCATCCTCGCCCTCCGCGTTCACGCTGCAGATCTGCATAGGTGACGGGCGTTGCCCGGGTCGCCTCCCAATGGAAGGCGACCCGGGCTCTGGGTCGAAAACTGACGGAAGGTCAGTCCGCGAGCGCGCCCGCGTGCGCGCCGCTCGGGGAGAGGAACTCCATGGGCTTGCCGACCGGGAGGACCGGAACGCCCTTCATCCCGTTGATGACGCCGGCCGCGGAGGTATACCAGGCCGCCGCAGCGGTGACAATGCCGAGGTATCCGCCGAGCTTGTGGAGGTTGTGGTTGCCGTTGAACTCGGACATGAACAGGCAGATCTCCGTCACTTCCAGGATGAGGAAGACGGTGAACACGGCCAGGTTCACTTGCGTGGCCCAGATCAGCATGTAGGTGTTGAAGATCGCGAAGGCCAGGAGTATCCAGCCCAGGTCGTTGGACACCTGCGTGGCGCTCTTGGCGCTCGGCGCCACCAGCTTCACGTACAGCCCCAGGCCGATCCAGAACCCACCGTAGGTGGAGAACGCGGTGGCGCCGAAGACGTTGCGGTTGCGGAACTCCCACATGCCGGCCAACAGCTGGATCAATCCGCCGTAGGCGAACGCGTATCCCAGCCAGGCGTCGGTGCCGTCCGTCCAGGTGGCGTTCTTGGCGGAGAGCAGGAACGTGGTCAACGCAAAAGCGCCAAGCCCCAGCGGGGCAGGATCAGCGACCGGGCTCGACATCACAGTGACGGGTCGGTCATCGTTCGGCACAGCCATGACACGCACTCCTCGGGGTCGGGAATGAAGTTGAGCCGTCCAGCCGGGATCACGGCGACGAAACACCAGCGGCAGCCAGCCGAAGCTCGCGCAATCACTGAGAGACGGAGCGGTGCTCGGTGCGTAAAAAACCCTATGAGCCAGCACGGAGCGTGAACAACTTCGTCGTAGCGGCCAAACGACGCCCGGCCGATCCGTGCGATGGGCGGCCGGAATTGCCCGCCGCATCACCGCTGATCGTGCGACGAACGGTCGTTGTTAAATTTGTCTCAGCTTGCCGCAGACTGCGCGGGCCCGCCTTTCAGGCACGGTGGTGGTCAGGACGACGCGAGGCTGGAACCTCAGGGCACGCTTGCCTTCCCCGCCCCGGCCTGGCCGACGCCGCGACCGCGAACGCGAGGGCGACCAGGAACGCAATGTTCTGACTCTTTGCGGCCATGCTGAGCACGATGGAGGCCCGCCCGGCGCGATGCCGGGCGGACCTCAGCGGTCGTCAGGAACTACCCGTGTTGCTCATTGGATGTCGCAAGGTCGTGCCGAACCGCAGGACTGGGCG
>DASXPS010000017.1 GCA_036493475.1 Sporichthyaceae bacterium
CGTGATGCGCGACGGCTCTAGCCTGCCTTGGTGGCAAACCTCCTCGCGTACATCGTCGACCCAAGCGTCTGGCAGCAGCGACGGCTGCGGAAGCTGCAGGCGCTTGGCAAGACTGAGTGCGGTTTGCGAGTCGTGGCGGGAAGCCAGGACGGCCTCAATGAGAAGTGGACTTGGGGGTTCGCCGTCCTGCATCCGGGTTCTCTTGAGTTCCTGCCGCGACTCGGCCAGACGCGGTTTCCACGCCCTGGTCAGTAGTGGCTGCGGATAACGGTGAGCGAGGCGAGCCGCGCCCATGAACGGACGAGCGAGGGCCGCGAGGCCTGGTCCGTGCCTCCCAGCCTCCGCATTGTCACGGTGCGAACCCCGGATGGGGAGTTGGAGTGTGCGCTTACGCCCCCGCAGCGGGACTGGGCGCTGGACCGCCTCAACGGAAGGTCCGACGTCAAGGGCGACGGATAGCGATGTTGTTCGGTGAGGCAATGTGGTGGAGTTCAGATTCAACGTTTGACTCAGCAACCAGGCACAGGAGGACACGTGGCGCACGTCGTGAATTTCGAACACGTCTCCACCGCCGGCTTGGAGTCCTCGCCGGTGGCCGAGGCGCTCGCCGGCCTGCGCGCCAACGAGGCGCGCTACTTCAAGAACAAGTACGACCACACCTTCGCCGTCGAGCCTGCGTCGAAAGCCAAGGACGTCGTCGCCTACGTCAATCGCGTCCTCAAGGAGGAGCGGGACATCGTCATCGGCTCCAAGCCGCTCGAGGTAACGTCCTTAGAGGTCGAGGGCATCCGCTGGACCTACGTCTTCTACGAGTCGGGCCTGTCCATCAACGTGCTCTACAGCCTTGCGGACAGCGGGAAGCGCGCCGTCGGCTTCAAGCTCTCCGACGGGATGGACGTCCCGGCCGAACTCGCCGACCGCTTCAAGTTCGCCCGCCAGAAGTCCAAGCTCGCCGGCACCATCCGCGGCTCGTACTTCGTCATCAAGGGCGAGTACTGATCGAGACCCGGGCTGCGAGCTGTCAGCTCCGTTTCAACGTTGGTCGCCAGTGGCCTCGAAGGTGACCAGCACGCGCAGGATCTCCGCCTGCCTGACCAGGAATGCACCCTCGTCGAGCTTCTTACGGCGCAGCCACGCGGTCACCTCGGTGTTGCACTTGCTGGCGTTGCACGAGCGGCAAGCGGGCACCACATTGGTCAGCGTGTAGCGGCCGCCGACGGAAATCGGCAGCGCGCAGTCCTTCTGCAGGTGCGCGTCGGCGGCGTGGCAGTAGGCGCACCCATCCCACGCGGCCTTGAGCGCCATCCACTGCGCCTCGGTCAGGTCATGCTCGACGCGCGCCATCCGCCGCTTGCGGCGGCGAGCGTAGACGGCGGTTCGGCTCCGGGAGACCACGTTGCGAGCGTATGGACGCCCGGGCGCCATTTCGCGGACCGACATGGCCCGTCGCGTACCTGTCAGGTCGTCGTCCGCCTGTTGATTGGGGATCGACGCCGTGTCCGGCTGGGGCGCCTGACCCGGCGCGGAGTCCCTAGGCAGCAGAATCTGCTTCGTGTCGAACGTGTCCGAACCGGTGGTCATCCACACCGACGGTGGCTGCACGCCGAACCCCGGCCCGGGCGGTTGGGGCGCGGTGCTGCGGTACGGCGAGCATGTCCGAGAGATCTGCGGCGGCGAGCCGGGGCTGACCACCAACAACCGGATGGAACTGACCGCGCCGATCATGGCGTTGGAAGCGCTGACCCGACCGGTCGCGGTGCACCTGTACACCGACAGCACCTACGTCCGGAACGGCATCACGAGATGGGTGCTTGGCTGGACGCGCAACGGGTGGCTGACCGCGGCGAAGCAGCCGGTGAAGAACGTGGACCTGTGGCAGCGCCTGCAGGCCGCGTGTGCACCGCACGAGGTCGTGTGGCACTGGGTGAAGGGCCACGACGGCGTGGCCGACAACGAACTGGCCGACCAACTCGCGACCCGCGGGATGGTGGCCGCGATGGCGGGCGCCGATGGGAACTGACTCGGGGCCGGATGCGCTGCGCCCTCAGGTTGCGGCTCGGTAGCTATCCGAGCGACCTGGTCCCCGGCTGCGCGACGGCCGGCACGTGCGAGGCTGATGCCATGTGCCAGGACGTGGGGACGGTCACCGAAGCGCGGGCGAGTGCGCCCCGACCGATTCGCGGTGCCGCCGTTGATCCGATCGCGCTGGAACCGGTCGACGAGGTCACCATCACGGTGCTCGTCGACAACGTCTATGACGGCCTGCTCACCAACGCCGGGCCGGCGAGACGAACGCCCTTGCCGCGTACTCCATCCATGCCCGCATCGGTGTTCGAGAGCGGCCGGGTGACGGCCGGGTTGATCGCCGAGCACGGGTTCTCCGCGCTGGTGCAGGTGCGGGTGGGGGAGCGGCAACACATGCTGCTGTTTGACACCGGCATCTCACCCACCGGCATGGCCGACAACATCGAACGGCTGGGCATCGACGTCGGCGGCATCACAGCGGTGGTGCTCAGTCACGGGCACTTCGATCACGCCGGTGGCCTGGAAGGGTTGGCCCGCCTGCGCGGGCGCAACGGGCTGCCGATAACTGTGCATCCCGAGGTGTGGACCCGGCGACGCATCCTGATGCCGGGCAACAACGAATGGCCGCTGCCCACGCTGTCCCGAGCCGCGCTGGAGGGCGAAGGCTTCGAGGTGATCGAGCGGCGGAGCCCGTCCTTGCTGCTCGACGGCGCGGTGCTGATCACCGGCGAGGTGGACCGCACCACCGAGTTCGAACACGGCATGCCGAACCACCAAGCGTTCCGCGACGGCGCGTGGTCACCGGACCCGCTGATCGTCGACGACCAGGCGCTGGTGGTGCACGTGCGCGGCCGCGGTCTGGTGGTGTTGACCGGCTGCGGTCACGCGGGCGCCATAAACATCGCCCGGCACGCCTGCCGGCTGACCGGTGTCGATCGCCTCGATGCGTTGCTCGGCGGCTTCCATCTCAGCGGCCCGGCATTCGAGCCGGTCATCGAACCCACCGTCGCCGCGCTGACCGAGATTGCGCCGTCGCTGCTGGTGCCCGCGCACTGCACCGGGTGGCGGGCTCAGCACCGGCTGGCCGCAGCCCTCCCGGACGCCTTCGTGCCCAACTCCGTCGGCACCAGCTACACCCTGCAGGCGGCTTGACGTTGCGTCTCAGCCGGGCAGGCCCGCTCCGCCCGCCGACGCGCTGCGCGCCACGCAGGCCTGTGCCTCGGCGACCCCATCGGCATCCGGCGTGACGCCCTGTTTGGTGGCCTCGCCCAGCGAGCTGTACTCCTGGGCGAAGCCGTCGACCGCCAAGGTCTGGCCCTTGCCGTTGAGCGAGTCGGTGGCGAACACGGCGTTGTAGTTCGTTCCGATGCCCTTACCGGTCAGCCGCACGGCCACCATGTAGACCTGATCGAAGTCCGCGGAGCGCACCGCGGCGAATTTGGTCCCCTTCACGCCTGGGGTCAGCAACGCGGTCAACGCTTTTTGCTCGGTCTTGCTGACCGAGACGCAGCGCGAAGCGGAAGCGGGCTTGGGGGTACCGGACGGCTTGGCCGTGGGTGCGGCGCTGGGGTCGGGCAGCGGGTCGTGCGCCGCGTACGCGCGCAGCCCACCGCATCCGGACAGCATGCCGACGCCGGCGATGGCCGCGACGGCGACAATGGTGCGTTTGATCATCAGTCCCCCGAGGGTGTTGGGACTGTGACGTTCCGCCCACCGTCGCCGGGGGCGTACTTACGGACAGTTCCGCATCCGACGTTCGGTTACTTGGCGTGCTTGCCCCGCCGGTGCTCCGCGACTTTTCCGTGGGTATGCCCGTTGCGGTCCGCCGCGTGCTTGGGTGCCCGGTGGCTGTGATGCGCCGCGCGAACACCGGCTCGATGCGGGACGCAGAGCAGGTTGGTGGTGCTCACCTGGCCTGGCCAGAAGCGGGAGACCAGATTCGCTGATGACTCCTCCCAGCGGGCGTAGGCCCAACCGAACGCGGAGACCTCCACCGCTTGGGCGGCCACCGTGACCGGGACGTGCTGCCAGTTGGGGACCTTCGCCAGGAGCACCCGGTAGAACTTCCGCGAGGCGTAGGCCGGGTCGGTCACCTGGCGGTAGCTGCCCCAACCGGCCGAGGGCCGCATCTGGAACAGCCCGGCGGAGTCCAAATCTCCGCCCCGCATGTTGTTCAGCTTCGATTCCTGCTCTGCCGCGGCGATCGCGATCACCGCGGCCCGCGGTGGCAGCTGCATGTCGCGGGCAACCGAGATGATCGTGCGGGCGTTGCGCACCTGGCCGGCGTTGTGGTCGGGATGGCGTTGCTGCCCCGGGTAGTACCCGCAGCCGCGCTGCAGGGCAACCAGGCGCGCCCGGGCGGCGGCCGCCTCCGCTCGGGCCACGGCAGCCGCTCTGGTCGCGGCCTTGGCCTCGATCGCCGCGATGCGTGCGGCGAGCAGATCCCGGGCAGTGCCGCGGGCTGCCCGTTCCGCCCGCAGCAGGTCGTCGGCCGGTGTGGTGTCGACCCGGGCCTTGGGTCCGGCCCGGTCCGCGGCGCTGATTGCCCGCGCCTGCAGCACCCCGTCACCGGCCTTGGCCGTGAGGCCGTTGGGCAGCACATGGTGGGAGACGCCCACGGTGGCAAACCCGGCCGTGGTGACCGCCGCGGCGACGGTGCCCACGAGCGCGGGTGAGACGGCCCGGGTGCGGACCGGGATCTCCTGCACTCGGGCATGTCGGGCCATGCCCGGAGGGTCACCGAACGTCGGGAAGGCACCAACCAAGCACTCGCGTGCATTGTGCAAGGACATGTGCCGACCTGCCGGACATGCCGCCCGGCCCGCTTGCAGCGGGGCGTACAAGCGTGACGTTTGTGCATGGTCCGACGGGGGACAATTGCTACATAGTTCACGCGGCGTTAAAGCTGGATACTCGCTGTGAGCCGTTCGTCGCTGCATGCGTACAGGTCGGCGCCCATAACTTCATGAATGCTTGACAACCTGGCTATCGTTTGGTTGTGGCGACCGCCCCACCCGGTCGCGACGGCAGCATTCGACTCCTTGGGCTGCCTTGGTGGAGTCAGGCACACCACGTGCGACGGTTCTCGACTTACCGCTGTTGTGGGGGCGCCTCTCGGCTCGGCCGGTCTCGGTCCGGCTTGCCTGACGCCACCGCGCCATCGTGCCGCGACGGCGAGCGCCGGTCACGGACGGGCGACCAGCTCGAATTCCTTCGCGTTCAGCCGGCGCACCGCCGTGCGGTACTGCGCCATGTAGCCGGGCCAGTTCGCGACGTTGCGGCCGCGGTCCAGGTACCAGGAATCGCAGCCCCCGGTCCACGCGGTGTTCGCGAACTTCGCCTGCAGCGCGCGGTCGCCGGCCGCCTCGACCTCGCGACGCACCTCGATGGCCGCGGCGCCGCGGGCCCGCACCAACTCCAGCGCCTGCCGCACGTAGCGGACCTGTTGCTCCAGGTACCAGATGATCGACCCGCCGGAGGTGTTGGTGTTCGGCCCGTAAAGCACGAACATCGACGGGAAGTCCGGCACGGTCATGCCCAGGTGCGCGTGCGCGCCGTCCTCCCACACCTCACGCAGGCTCAACCCGCCCCGACCGGAAATGGCCAACGGGAACATGAACTCGTTGGCGGCGAACCCGGTCGCCCAGATCAGGCAATCGGCCGCGTGCAGCTCACCGTCACCGGTACATACCCCGCCCGGTGCGAGGCCGGTGACGCGCTCGGTGACCAGCGAGACGTTCGGGCGCAGGAAGGTCGGCAGGAAGTGGCTGGAGAACAGCACCCGCTTGCAACCGAAGGGGTAGTCCGGGGTCAGCTTGGCGGCCAGTTCCGATGGGGCTTTGCGCAGCTGCCAACGCATGAACGCAGCGGACCGCGCTGCCGCCACCCGGCCCACCGTGCCGGGATTGCGGATCGCCGCGGTCAGCGTCTCGCTGTACTCGAACAGGAAGCCGCGCCGGAAGTCCTGCACGCCGGGCAGGCGTTGCACGCCGTCGCGGATCACCCGCGGATACGGCGTGTTCCGCCGCGGCATGAACCAGTTCGGCGTGCGCTGAAAGACCGTCAGATGTGCTGCCTGCTCAGCAACCGGGGGCACGAACTGGACGGCGCTGGCCCCGCTGCCGATCACTGCGACCCGCTTGCCGGTCAGGTCGTAGGAGTGGTCCCAGCGCGCGGAGTGGAAGATGTGGCCGGTGAAGGAGTCCAGGCCGGGTAGCTGCGGATTCCTCGGATTGCTGAGCTGGCCGGTGGCCACGATCAAGGCGTCGGCCGACCAGCGGCGTCCGTCCTGCGCCGTGATCGTCCATCGTGTCGTCTCGGCATCCCACGCGGCGTCGCAGACCCGGGTGTTGGCCTGCACCAGGCGGGCCACGTCGAACTCCCGGGCGACCCCCTGCAGGTAGGCCAGGATCTCCGAGCCGTACGCACACAGGTGCGCCCAGTCGTTGCGCTTGGCGAAGGAGTACGAATACAGCGGACTGGGCACATCGCAGGCCGCGCCGGGATAGGTGTTGAACAGCCAGGTACCACCGATGTCGGGGCCGGCCTCGAGGATCTCGACGTCGGAAAAGCCGTGCCGCATCAGCTCGATCGCGGCGCCGATACCCCCGAAGCCGGCGCCGATGATCACGATCCTCACGCGCCCAGCCTGCCACGCCTGTCGGAATCCCCCAGAAAGGACTGCGACGACTGTCAAAGAACGTCTTGACGCTCGTCCACTGGGCCGGATTGGCTGAACGCACCCGCTTGCCGAACGTGCCAAGGAGGCCCTTTCATGACCAATTCCACGCTGCTCGCCGGACGCCACGCGATGGTCACCGGAGGGGCCCAGGGCCTGGGTGCTGCCATGGCGCACGCGTTGGCCAAGGCGGGCGCCGCCGTGGTGATCGCCGACATCAACTCCGACCTCGGCAAGACGACCGCCCAGGAGATCCGCGACGCCGGCGGGACCGCGGAGTTCGTTGAGCTGAACGTGACCGACGAGGCCGCCTGGGAATCCGCGGTGGCGCAGACGATCTCGAGCATCGGCGGGCTCGACATCCTGGTCAACAACGCCGGCATCGAGCTCACCGGCCTGGTCATCGATATCAATCCCGATGACGTGCGCCGCATGTGCGACGTCAACATCGTGGGCACCGCGCTGGGCTGCAAGCACGCCTTCCGCGCGATGAAGCCCGGCGGCGCCGCGGGCAACGGCGGCGCGGTCATCAACGTCGCCTCGGTGGCCTCGCTGATCGCGTTCCCCAGCATCGCCGGTTACTCCTCCACCAAGTCCGCGGTGGATCGCTTCACCCGCGTCGCCGCGGTCGAGGCGGGCAAGCTCGGCCTGGGCATCCGGGTCAACTGCATCGCCCCCGGCCTGGTGCCCACCGCGATGGGCGCCAAGCTCGCCCAGGACATCGTCGACCTGGGCCTGGCCCCCGACGTGCCCGGCGCCATCCAGGGTGTCGTCGAGCAGACGCCGCTGGGCCGACTGGGCAGCCCCGAGGAGATGGCCGACGCGGTCGTGTTCCTCGCCTCCGATCAGGCGCGCTTCATCACCGGTGTCTCGCTACCCGTCGAAGGTGGCATGGGCACCTGATCTGACGCTACGTCACTTCCCACCGTCCTGACGAAAGGCAATGTCTATGAACAAGCCCGTGGTCGTTTACGGCGCTTCTGGCTACACCGGTCGACTGGTTTGTGAGTACCTGCGTGAGCTCAATCTGCCGTTCGTGGCCGCGGGCCGGGACAAGGGTCGGTTGCAGGTCGGGCTGGACACGGTGCCCGGTCTGGAGACCGCCGAGTACGAAATTGCCGAGGTCACGCACAGCGTCGAGGAGCTGACCAAGCTGCTGGCCGGGGCCAAGGTGCTGTGCAACACCGTCGGCCCGTTCATGGAGTTCGGCCCGGCCGCGGTAGAGGCCTGCTACAACGCCGGCGTCCACTACACCGACACCACCGGCGAGCAGGACTGGCTGATCTGGTGCAAGGAGAACTGGGGCGCCCGCTTCGCCGAGAAGGGCCTGCTGCTCACTCCCGGCATCGCGCAGATGTACACCGTCGGTGAGATCGCGGCGAACTACGTGCTGGAGACGCCGGGCATCGACTCACTGGACATGGCCGTGTTCTGGAAGGGCACCCCGACGGTTGCCTCCACCGCGACCATCGTGCAGAACGCGATCCTGTCCAAGGCCTACTTCCTCGAGGAGAACAAGCTCGTGGAGTGGCCGGTCGACGCCGGTCTGTACGAGCTGACCGTGCCCGGTCAGCACGAACTCGGTCTGGCGCTGCCCTGGGGCGGTACCTCGAGCCCGATCTGGTTCGCCGACGACCCGCGGGTGAGCAGCTGCAAGGTGCTCGGCGGCGTCATCAACCGGGCGCTGATGCTCGGCGTGCCGCAGATCATCGCGGCGCTGCTGCCCGCGGTGGAGGGTAAGTCGCTGGAGGAGACCCGGGCGATCCTGGCGCAGACGTCGGCCGGTATCCGCAGCGAATACCCGCCGCGGGAGAACCCGCGGATCAACATTTCCATCGACTCGGTGCACGGCACCGGCCCGTTGGCCCGCGCGCACTGTGTCATCTACGGCAACTGCAACTACAAGCAGACCGGTCTGCTGCAGGCCTACGCCGCCCGTCAGCTCATCGCCGGTGAGACCCGGAAGGTCGGCTTCGGCTCGGCCTGCCAGGCCTTCGGCCACCGCGAGCTGTTCGCCACCCTCAAGGCGTTCGGTCTGGTCTTCGACCCGGTGGTCACCGTCAACAGCTGAGTCACCAACGCCGCACGGGCGTCGGTCTGCCGGTCAGCACCGGTCGATCGGCGCCCGTCGCTGTTGCGGCAGGGTGACCCGCCGCGGCTCCTGCGCACTGCGCTGGGCGGGGATCTTCACCGGGGTGAGCAGCTTGATGATCGCGCGGCGCTCCAGG
The DNA here is from genome assembly GCA_036493475.1 of Sporichthyaceae bacterium. Classification (NCBI taxonomy): domain Bacteria; kingdom Bacillati; phylum Actinomycetota; class Actinomycetes; order Sporichthyales; family Sporichthyaceae; species Sporichthyaceae bacterium. Next base: position 8,932 of record DASXPS010000017.1, read on the forward strand.
TAGTTGCGGGTGGCCCGCGCCGCGACGCCGAGTATCGCCAACAGGGCCAGCGCATGCAGCAACACGACCACCGCCAGGGCCACGAACGCCCAGTGATGCGACGCCGCGTAGTGCGCGGTCGCCGTAATGGCGATGAATGGGTCGACGTTGCCCATGTTTCCCCCTGACGACCGGGTCTGTCCCCGTGCACTCTTGGACGTCGGGGGGCCAGCGTGTCGGCTCGTCCGAGCGGGCAGAGCGACCCGGGCCGAACGGAGGATGCCGGATATGCGCCGGCCGGCAATCAGTCCAACGCCTTACCAAAACAGGTCGACCCGGCGTGATCGCGGTATACCCCGAACTTGTCGATGCGGGTGTAGCCGCTGGTCTCATAAAGCCTGATCGCCTCGGGCTGGGCGTGCCCGGTCTCCAAGCGCAGCCGGCGCAGCCCGGCCGCCCGCGCGGTGGCCTCCAGTTCGGCCAGCAACACTCGGGACAGGCCACGTCGGCGGTGCGCGTCCACCACGTACATGCGCTTGATCTCGCCCAGGCCTGGCTCCACCAACCGCCAGCCACCACAGACCACCGGTTCAGTGTCCAACCGACCGACCAGGAACAACCCGTGCGGCGGACTGAACTCGGCCGGGGTCACCGCAGTGATGTCGCGGCCGCCGTAACGGACCTCGTACTCCCGTTGCACAGCCTCGATCAACGCGGCCGCGACGGGGTCGTCATAGGCGGCCGCAGTGAGCTCCAGCCTCAATTCAGCCTGCGGCCGCGTCGATGCGTTTGGCGAGGTCGATGTCCAGCGAGGTGACGCCGCCGGCGGAGTGGGTGGACAGCCCGAAGGTCACGTCCCGCCACCGGATGTCGATGTCCGGGTGGTGGTTCATGTCCTCGGCCATCCGGGCCACCTCGACCACGAGGTCGATGCCGGCCGGAAAACTCGCGGCCTTGACGGTGCGACTGATGCCGCTGCTATCGCCGGACCACTCGGGTAGCTCGGCGAGTGCGGCGGACAATTCGGACGGATTCAGTGGTGCGACCATGATTCGACCGTGGCCCGCCGGGCCGGGCAATGTCAACTCACGGAGGTGTCGGTGTCCGGCCATCGCGTGGTGGTCGGCGCGGCGCTGCTGCGGAACGGTCGGGTGCTGGCCGCCCGACGACGCGCCCCGGAGGCGGTGGCCGGCGGGTGGGAGTTCCCCGGCGGCAAGGTCGAGGCGGGGGAGTCCGAGGCAGCCGCGGTGGTCCGCGAGTGCCGCGAGGAACTCGGGGTGGACGTGGTCTGCGGATCTCGGGTGCCCGGGGAGTGGCAGGTGAACGCGGTGCTGGTGCTGCGGCTGTTCCTCGCCGAGATTGTCCGGGGCGAGCCGCTGCCCGGTGCCGATCACGATCAGCTGCGCTGGTTGTCCGGCGCCGAGTTGTTCGACGTTGACTGGCTGCCCGCGGATCTGCCCGCGGCGATGTCACTGGCCGGGCTGCTGCCCACCTAACGTTTCTGATTGCCGGTCAACGTTTTGCGGCGCTCCCGCGTCGTGGCTCGACAGCTAATTACGTCCAGGGGATCACATGCACACGACGGTTCTGACGGTGGCTCTGCTGGCGATGCCGGCGGGCTGCGCCCAGGGTGGTACGGCTGGTGAGGCCCCCGTCGACGCCTTCCGGGCCTCCGCGGCCCAGCTCGGCTAGCGGGCCGTCACCGCGCACGCGCTCAGTTCGGCGGCCGTCAGGGGTATCCGGCCGGTTCGCATTCCCGGGATACTCCCAGCTACCTGATCAAGGTGGTAGCCGCGGGGTCCAGGCACTGTCCGCGGCCGAAAAACGTGAAGCACGGGTCGTGTCGATGATCTTTGCGTAGCCGGATTACGTACTTGTACGGCAGACGTCGCAGCGGCTGCACGCCTAATTTCAGAGCCATCCCGCCGGGTGCCGACCCGGTGGGCGCCGAGGAGGCGTGATGACCCATCAGTGGAGTCCCGAAGCCCATATCGACCGCCGCACCCTGTTCCGTGGCGCCGCCGGGTTGGGCCTAACCGCCGCTGCCGGAACGCTGCTGCCCGCCTGCGGCTCGGGGGGCCGCGACCAGATCGAGAGCCGGGCAGCCGGGACGACGCCCGTGACGCAGGCGGGGGCCGGACCGACGCTGGAGACGACCAGCGTCCGACTGCACGCCTCCGCCCCTGTCACTTGCGTCGCCGCCCAGTACATGGCGGAGCCGTTCCTGCGGGAGCAAGGATTCACCGACGTGCAGTACCCGCCGGGTCTTGCCAAAGACCTGCCTGAGCGCTTCCGCTCCGGGGATATCGACATCGGTCTGGGATACGCCGCCTTCTTCCTTCCGATGATCGAGGCCGGCGCGCCCCTGGTGCTGCTCGGCGGGGTCCACGTGGGCTGCTGGGAGATCATCGCTACCGGTGACATCAAGTCGTTGCGCGACTTCAAGGGCAAGACGGTGTCCATCGGCGGCCTTACCTTCACCGACGGCATCTTCATGGCGATGACCCTGGCCAGCATCGGCCTCGATCTGCACAAGGACGTCAAGGTGGTCAACTACCCACCGACTGAGCACGCCCGGCTCCTCTCCTCCGGTGAGGTCGACGCGGTGGTGGCCTTCCCGCCGCTGTCCAACGACCTGAAGGCCAAGAACATCGGCCACGTGGTGATCAACTCCATGACCGATGCGCCCTGGTCGAACTACTACTGCTGCACCGTGGCGGTGCAACGAAGCTGGATGGAGAAGAACCCGGTGGCCACCAAGGCCGCGCTGCGGGCGATCCTCAAGGGCGCCGACGTGGTCGCCAAGGACCCCGACGGGACCGCACAATCCATGGTCGCTCATGGCTACACCGCCAACGAGGCCTACGCCCGGCAATCTCTGCACGAGATGCCGTACGGCATCTGGCGGGACTTCGAGCCTGCCGACAGCGTGCGGTTCTACGCGCTGCGCCTCAAGGAGGCGGGACTCATCCACAGCACCCCGGAGCAGCTCATCAAGCGGGGAACGGACTTTTCCTACCTGGCGGAGCTGAAGCAAGAACTTGGCCCAGCGCCCCAAGGTGGCGGAACCCATGTCCACCACTCCTGAGCAGAGCTGGGTCAGCCGCCGCAACCTGCTGAAGCGGCAATTAGGTCCTGTGCCTTGACCAAGTCGGGCTCATCACCCGGGCTCGTCATTGTCATTGCGTACCTGCGGGCCGTATTTGTACGGCAGACAGCCGGACGGCTTCCCGCCTAGCTTCACCACCATCGATCACGACTTCTGCCGCTTCTCCCACCTCACGGAGCGAGGCACATGATGACGCAACAGTGGAATCCCGATGCCCGTCTCGACCGTCGCACCCTGCTCCGTGGCGCCGCCGGGTTCGGCCTGGCAGGTGCCGCCGCGACGCTGCTGCCCGGCTGCTCCTCGAACGGCAAGGACCAGGTTGCGAGCCGGGCGGCGGCGGTGATCCCGGGGAAGCAGTCGGCGGCCGGGCCGGCCCTGGAGACGACCAGCATCCGCCTGCACTCCATCCCGCCGGCCATCTGCATTGCCGCCGAGTACATGGCGGAGCCGTTCCTGCGGGAACAGGGGTTCACCGACGTGCAGTACACGCCGTATGCGTCCAAGGACCTGCTCGCGCACTTCGCCGCCGGGGACATCGACTTCGGCATCGGGTACGCCGCGGCCTTCATCCCCCAGATCGCCGCCGGCGCACCCCTGGTGATGCTCGGCGGGGTCCACGTGGGCTGCTGGGAGGTCTTTGCGACCGGCGACATCAAGTCGATGCGCGACTTCAAGGGCAAGACGGTTGCGATCACTGGCCCGACTTTTACCGACGGCATCTTCATGGCGATGACCCTGGCCAACGTCGGCCTCGACCTGCGCAAGGACGTCAAACTGGTCACCTACCCACCGACCGAGTTCGCCCGGCTTCTGTCCTCGGGTGAGGTCGACGCGGTGGTGGCCTTCCCGCCGACCTCCAACGACCTGACGGCCAAGGGCATCGGCCACGTGGTGCTCAACTCCATGACCGATGCGCCGTGGTCGGGCTACTACTGCTGCACCGCGGTGGTGCACCGAAGCTGGATGGAGAAGAACCCAGTCGCCACCGAGGCCGCGCTGCGGGCGGTGCTCAAGGGCGCCGACGCGGTCGCCAAGGATCCCAGCGCAGCTGCCCACACGTTGGTCGCCCACGGCTTTACCCCCAACGAAGGCTACGCCCACACGGCCCTCCACCAGATGCCGTACCACATCTGGCGGGACTTCGACCCTGAGGACAGCGTGCGGTTCTACACCCTGCGCCTCAAGGAGGCGGGAATCATCGACCGCACCCCCGCGCAGATCATCAAGCAGGCAACGAACTTCTCGTACCTGGCGCAGCTGAAGCTTGAGTTGGGGGGCTAGCCATCCGCGCTCGGGAAGGCCTTGAACGCTCGGCGCGAGGCGGCGCCCTGGTACGCCTCGTGGCGCGCGCGGCCGTTCCCATCCGCCGCAAGCTGCAGGTGGCCTTCGGGGCGGTAGTGGCGCTGCTCATCACTATCGGAGCCATCGGCCTGTACTCCCTGGGCCAGGCCAACCATCGCGCCGAAGGGCTGAGCGACCTGCAGGGCAAGGTCTCCATCTACCGCCAACTACAGAACGACATCAACATCAAGCTCTACGGCGGGGCCTCCGTGCTCTCCGATCCTGCCCCCGACGCCCTCGACGCCGCCCAACGCGCGCTCAACCAGTCCTACGACTTCAGCCGGCTCCAGTTCGTCGCCCAGGACGACGGTCAGCTGCTCACCCGGATCGAGGCCACCTACAACCAATTCGCGACGGTGATGACGAAGGGGATCAAGCTGGCGCGACAGGGAAAGCTGGCCCGGGGTCAGGAACTGCAGCGCGCCAGCGCCAAGCCTCTTGCCGACCAGCTCGAACGCCTGACCAACCAGCTGGTGAACAAGGCGGAGGCGGATATCGCCAACCTGGTCGAGGACAACCAGCAGGCCTACCGAAGCTCCCGGCAAGCCTTCATCGCCATCGCCCTCGGCGGCGTCGCCCTCGCCCTGCTGCTCGGCTTCGCCATCTCCTGGTCGATCATCGGGCCGATCAAGAAGATGGGCCTGCGCTTCGACGAGCTGGCCGCAGGCGACTTCTCCAGTCACGTCGACGTGGCCAACAGGGACGAGCTGGGCACGCTCGCCGCCAACCTCAACCGGATGAACGACGAGCTGGGCCGCCTCTACCACGACCTGGAGACGACCAGCCGGCACAAGTCGGAGTTCCTGGCCAACATGAGCCACGAGCTGCGCACGCCGCTCAACGCCATCATCGGCTTCTCCGAGGTTCTGGGCGAGCAACTGTTCGGGCCGCTGAACGAACGCCAGGCCGACTATGTCGCCGACATCGTTTCCTCCGGGCGCCACCTGCTGCTGCTGATCAACGACATCCTCGACCTGTCCAAGGTCGAGGCCGGGAAGATGGAACTGGAGCTGTCCACCTTCCGGTTGGGCGAAGTACTCGAGGTCGGCCTGACCATGGTGCGGGAGCGGGCGATGGCCCACGGCATCACCCTCGACCTGCACATCGGCGACGCGGTGGACGACATCGAGGCCGACGAGCGCAAGATCAAGCAGGTCGTGTTCAACCTGCTGTCCAACGCCGTCAAGTTCACCCCCGACGGCGGGACGGTGGAAGTGCTCGCCGCCCATGACGGCGATCGTGTCCAGGTGGCCGTGCGCGACACCGGGTTCGGCATCGCGCCCGCCGACCAGGCCCGGATCTTCGAGGAGTTCGAGCAGACGGGCCAGCGGGAAGGAACTGGGCTCGGGCTACCCCTGGCGCGCAGCTTCGTCGTCCTGCACGGCGGGGAACTGGAGGTCGAGAGCGAACCAGGCGTGGGCAGCACCTTCACGGTGACGTTGCCGGTTCGTCAGACGGGGCCGGCCAGGCCCACGGTGTCGGTGGCGAGCGCGGTGCTCGCTGCATCCGCGGACTCGGTCCCGGTCGCGGGGGAGTCGAACGGCGGCCGGGCCAATCGCACGACCGTGTTGGTGGTCGAGGACGACGAGCACTCCGCCGCGTTGCTCAGCCTCCACCTGGAACAGGCCGGCTTCGACGTGGTGGCGTGTGGGGACGCGGAAGCGGGGATCGAGGCTGCGCGGCGGTTGCGACCGACGGCCATCGTCCTGGACATCGTGCTCCCGCGGCTGTCCGGGTGGGATTTCCTGGCCCTCGCCAAGGGAGACGAGGCCATCGCCCACATCCCGGTGGTCATCGTCTCCTCGCTCGACGAGCGGGGTAAGGGATTCGCCCTCGGGGCGGCCGACTGGTTGGTCAAACCGGTGGACCGGGAGCACTTGCTGGCTACCCTGCGTCCGCTGGTCACCCTGCCGGGATCCGGGCCGTGCCGGGTGCTCGCCATCGACGACGACCCGATGGCCCTGCGGCTCATCGAGACGGTGCTGGCGCCGGAGGGGTTCACCGTAGTGGTGGCCGGCTCGGGGGAGGAGGGAGTGCGAACCGCCAAGGCAGAGCGCCCTGACCTCATCATCCTCGACCTGCTCATGCCGGGCATGGACGGTTTCGCCGTGGTGGAACAACTGCGGGCGGAGGAGTCCACGGCGGCGATTCCGGTGGTCATCCTGACGTCCAAGACGCTGGATGCGCGCGAGCGGGAGCGTCTCGCTGCCCAGTTGACCCACCTGGCCACCAAGGCGTCGTTCTCTCGGGCCGAGTTCGTGGCTCTGGTGCGCCGCACGTGCGAGCGCGGGGTGGAGGTGACGCGGTGAGCGAGATGGATACGACCGGTGCGCTGGTGCTCATCGTGGAGGACAACGTCAAGAACATGAAGCTGGCGCGTGACCTGCTCACCTACCACGGGTTCCGCACCCTGGCGGCCGGTAATGCAACCGACGGGATCGCGCTGGCCCGGGAGCACTGCCCCGACCTCGTGTTGATGGACATCCAACTCCCCGACATGGACGGCACGGCGGCGCTGAAGGAGCTGAGAGCGTCGCCCGTCACTGCCGGGTTGCGGGTGGTGGCCCTCACCGCCTTCGCCATGCGCGAGGATGAAGAGCGCCTCCGCTCCGCCGGCTTCGACGGCTACCTGGCCAAGCCGATCGACGTGCGTGAGTTCCCCGGCCAGATCCGCCGGTTCTGCGAACGGGGTCTGCCGACCCGAGACGAGGAGCAGAGATGAAGGCGATGTCCCGCATCCTGGTGGTCGACGACACCCCGGCGAACGTCAGGCTGTTGGAGGCCGTCCTGCTGCCTCGGGGGTACGACGTGCTCTGCGCCGGCTCTGGGGAGGAGGCACTCGAGTTGGTGGCCAAGGAACGACCCGACCTGGTGCTCCTCGACCTGCTGATGCCCGGCATGAACGGCCACGAGGTGTGCCGGCGGCTGCGGGAGGACCCGGCCACCGCCACCCTGCCGGTGGTCATGATCACGGCCAGCGGGGCCGGGGAGAAACTTCAGGCCCTCGAGTCTGGGGCCGACGACTTCGTCACCAAGCCTTTCGACCAGGCCGAGCTGCTGGCCCGGGTCCGCTCCCTGCTGCGGGTCAAGGAGTACCACGATCTGATCGAGGCTCAGGGTGTCGAACTGGCCGATCTGAACCGGACGTTGACCGCCCGGGTGGCCGATCAGGTGGGAGAACTCGAGCGCCTGGGCCGGCTGCGGCGCTACCTCTCGCCGCAGGTGGCCGAGCTGTTGGTGTCCTCGGCCGACGACACTGTGACCCGCAGCCCCCGCCGCGAGGTGGCGGTGCTCTTCTGCGACCTGCGGGGGTTCACCGCCTTCTCCGAGCAGTCCGAGCCCGAGGAGGTGATGGCCGTCCTGGCCGAGTTCCACGAGGCGGTCGGGCCGGTCATCAATAGCTTCGGTGCCACCGTCGGGTTCTTCGCGGGTGACGGGCTCATGGTGTTCTTCAACGACCCACTGCCCTGTCCGAACCCGTCCGAGGCGGCCGTGCGCCTTGCGCTGGCCATGCGCGAGGCGACCGCGGAACTGGTCCGGAGCTGGGATCGGCTCGGCCGCGAACTCGGCTTCGGCGTGGGCATCGCCTTCGGCTTCGCCACCCTCGGAGAGGTGGGTTTCGACGGTCGCTACGACTACACGGTCGTGGGCAACGTGGCCAACCTCGCCGCCCGACTCTGCGACGAGGCCGCCGCGGGCGAGATCCTGGTCAGTGGACGGGTCCAGCTGGCCGTGGGATCCCTCGCCCGGACCGAGCCGGCCGGCGACTTCACCCTGCGGGGCTTCCAGCGACCGGTGCCCGCCCACCGGGTGACGGGCCTGACCGAACCTGAGGGCACGGCGTCGGGCAAGGTCGGCGCTGCGACCGCGCCGGGTCTCGGGGCGCTCACCACCCGGGAGCGGGAGGTGGCCCGGCTGGCCGTCCAGGGCCGGACCGCCCCCGCCATCGCCCGCGAGCTGTTCATCGGCGAACGGACCGTGGAGAGCCACTTGGCCCGTACCTACGCCAAACTGGGCGTCGACTCCAAGCTGGACCTCATCCGGCGAGCTGTCGAACTGGGCCTCGCTGACTAGGCGTTAGCCGTTCCTCTTCTTCTTGCTCAGCCCGAGGGCCTTGAACACCGGGTCGTACTTGCGGTCGGCCACCCGCTCCTTGAGCGGGATGATGCCGTTGTCGGTGATCTTGATGTGCTCGGGGCAGACCTCGGTGCAGCACTTGGTGATGTTGCACATGCCCAGGCCGTGCTGCTCCTGGGAGATGGCCTGCCGGTCGTTGGTGTCCAACGGGTGCATGTCCAACTCGGCGAGCCGGATGAAGAACCGTGGGCCGGAGAAGGCCGGCTTGTTCTCCTCGTGGTCGCGGATGACGTGGCAGACGTTCTGGCACATCCAGCACTCGATGCACTTGCGGAATTCCTGACCGCGCTCGACATCGATCTGTGCCATGCGGTACTTGCCGTCGGGGTCCCGCGGCTGTGGTTTGAAGGCGAGGACCTCCTGCGCCTTCTTGTAGTTGAACGAGACGTCGGTAGCCAGGTCCTTGATTACCGGGAAGGTGCGCAGTGGGGTGACCACCACGGTCTCGCCCGGCGGCAGCGCGGACATCCGGGTCATGCACATCAGCCGCGGCTTGCCGTTGATCTCCGCCGAGCACGACCCGCACTTACCGGCCTTGCAGTTCCACCGCACGGCCAGGTCGTTGGCCTGCTCGGCCTGAATGCGGAAGATGATGTCGAGGACGACCTCGCCCTCGTTGACCTCGACGGTGTAGTCGCGCAGGTCGCCGCCGGAGGAGTCGCCGCGCCACACCTTGAACTGCGCGGTGTAACTCTTGGACTTGTCGACGCCCGGCTGGATGGCCTTCGGGTTGTTCGACGAAACAGTCGCGGTCACTTGGGCTCCTCGAACAGTTCCTTGAGTTCGTCCGGCATGACCGGCAGGGGCCGGTGGGAGAACGTCACGGTCCCGTCCTTCTCGGACAGGATGATGTTCTGCGAGCCCCAGAACGGATCGGCGGTCGGGTAGTCGTTGCGGGTGTGCCCGCCGCGGCTCTCCTTGCGCTCGATCGCGGCCACGGCGACCATCTCCGAGCAGAGCAGCATGTTCTGCAGGTCGATGGCCAGGTGCCAGCCGGGGTTGAACTGGCGGTTGCCTTCCACGGTCAGGTTCTGCGCGCGGGCCTTGAACTCCTGCAGCTTGGCCAACGCCTCGTTCATCTCATCGGCGTCGCGGATGATGCCGACGAGCTCGTTCATGGTCGCCTGCAGTTCCTGGTGCAGCTGATAGGGGTTCTCGCCGTTCTCCCGCTCGAACGGGGCGAGCGCATCCCTGGCGGCCACCTCGATCTGACCGTCGCCGACCTGCGGTCGATTGCCCGTAGCCACGTATTCCGCCGCGTACCTGCCGGCACGTTGGCCGAACACCAGTAGGTCGCCCAGGGAGTTCCCGCCCAGCCGGTTGGAGCCGTGCATGCCGCCGGCGACCTCGCCGGCCGCGTACAGCCCGGGCACCAGCGCCGCCTGCGTATCGGCGTCCACCTCGACGCCGCCCATGATGTAGTGGCAGGTCGGGCCGACCTCCATGGGCTCCTTGGTGATGTCCACGTCGGCCAAGTCCTTGAACTGGTGGTACATCGACGGCAGCCGCTTGTTGATGTACTCCGGCGTGCGCCGCGAGGCGATGTCCAGGTAGGCGCCGCCGGCGGGTGACCCGCGGCCGGCCTTCACCTCGGCGTTGATGGCCCGGGCGACCTCGTCGCGGGGCAGCAGCTCCGGTGGGCGGCGGTTGTTCTTCTTGTCCTCGTACCACCGGTCGGCCTCGGCCTCGGTGTCCGCGGTGTCGGCTTTGAAGAACTCCGGGATGTAGTCGAACATGAAGCGCTTGCCGTCTTTGTTCTTCAGGATGCCGCCGTCACCACGCACCGATTCGGTGACCAAGATGCCGCGCACCGACGGCGGCCAGACCATGCCGGTCGGGTGGAACTGGATGAACTCCATATTCAACAGCGTCGCGCCGACCCGGGCGGCCAGTGCGTGGCCGTCGCCGGAGTACTCCCAGGAGTTCGAGGTGACCTTGAAGCTCTTGCCGATGCCGCCGGTGGCCAGGATGACCGCGGGCGCCTCGAAGGCGACGAACCGCCCGGACTCCCGCCAGTAACCGAAGGCGCCCGCGACGGGACCCCTGTTGGTGCCGTGCGCGGCCCCCCCGGTGCCGTCGGTGAGCAGCCGGGTGATCGTGCACTCCATGTACACGTCGATACCCAGGGCCACCGCGCGCTGCTGAAGGGTGCGGATCATCTCCAGGCCGGTGCGGTCACCGACGTGCGCCAGGCGGGCGTAGCGGTGGCCGCCGAAGTCGCGTTGGGAGATCAGGCCGTCGGGGGTGCGGTCGAACAGCGCCCCCCACTCCTCCAGCTCCTGGACGCGCTCGGGGGCCTCCTGGGCGTGCAGCTGGGCCATCCGCCAGTTGTTCAGCATCTTGCCGCCGCGCATGGTGTCCCGGAAGTGGACCTGCCAGTTGTCATCCGGCCAGACGTTGCCCATCGCCGCGGCGATGCCGCCCTCGGCCATTACCGTGTGGGCCTTGCCCAGCAGGGACTTGCAGACCACCGCGGTGCGCGCGCCCGCCTCGTGCGCCGCGATCGCCGCGGACAGTCCGGCGCCGCCGGCGCCGATCACGAGAACGTCGTAGCTGTGCCTTTCCAGATCGGTCATCTACTCGGTCCTTTAGAAGAAGCGGGGGTCATGGAAGGCGCCGGATGCGACCAACGACACGTACGCGTCGGCCAATGCGACCCCGAACAACGAGACCCACGCGATCTGCATGTGACGGGTATTCAGCTTCGACACCTGCGTCCATGCCCAGTAGCGGATCGGGTGCTTGCTGAAGTGGTTCAGGCGCCCGCCCATCGCGTGCCGGCAGGAGTGGCAGGACAGGCTGTAGAGCCACAGCAGCGTCGCGTTGGTGAGCAGCACCAGCGAGCCCAGGCCCATGTGGCCCCAGCCCGCGCCGCCGTGCGCGTGCGCCAGTCCCGCCTCCTGCTTGAACGAATGAATCGCGTCCCAGGACAGGATCACGTTGAGGACCAAGCCCAGGTAGAAGAAGTACCGGTGGAGGTTCTGCCCGATCAGCGGGAGGCGGGTCTCGCCGGTGTACTTCGCGTGCGGCTCGGCCACCGCGCAGCCGGGCGGCGACTGCCAGAACGACCGGTAGTAGGCCTTCCGGTAGTAGTAACAGGTCAGCCGGAAGCCCAGCGGCACCACCAGGATGATCAGCGCCGGGGACAGTGCCCACCAGTGCCCGATCGGGGTCCCGAAGTCATCCGCGCCCGACCGGCAGCGCTCGACGACGCACGGCGAGTAGAACGGGGAGAGCAGGTGGCTCTTCTCCTGGACGTACGCCGTGTTGATGAACGCCCGAATGGTCGAGTAGATGACGACCGAGACCAGGACCACGACGGTGATCAGCGGCTGCAACCACCAGCGGTCCCGGCGTAGCGTCCGGGCGGCGATCTGCGCGCGTCCCGGCGAAAAGACTCCGGTACCAGCCATGAATTCGGCACTCCTGCGAAGGGATCCGGTCGGTGCACCCGATGCCGGTCGTGGCGGCATCATCCCGCACTTGATGACCCGCCAGTAAAGCGGGCTGTGTGCCAGTTGTCACATGGCGGCAACACGATTCCGAAACGTGCGGACACCGCCCCGTCGTGTGCGCAGCGTCACGGCGCCCGGACCCCCGAATTGCCTCCCTGGACCCCCTCCCGGACACTTGGTGGATGGGGAGTTCTCCAGCGATGGATGCCGGTCACGCGCAGCGGGTGGCCGCGCTGGTCGAGCAGTACGCCGCGATCCCGCCGGACGCCCCGGTGCGCCTTGCCAAGCGCACCTCGAACCTGTTCCGCGAGCGCGCCCGTAACGAAGGGCCGCGGCTGGACGTGCGGCCCTTCGAGCACGTGCTGGCGGTCGACCCGGCGACCCGCACGGCCTCGGTCGAGGGCATGGTCACCTACGAGGCGTTGGTGGACGCCACGCTGCCCCACGGGCTGATGCCCAAGGTGGTGCCGCAGCTGAAGACGATCACTCTCGGTGGCGCGGTAACCGGGCTGGGCATCGAGTCCAGCTCGTTCCGCAACGGCTGCCCGCACGAGTCGGTCCTCGAAATGGAGATCCTCACCGCCGACGGTCGGGTGATCATCGCGCGGCCCGATGGGGAGCACGCCGACCTGTTCCGCGCCTTCCCCAACTCCTACGGCACGCTGGGTTACGCGCTGCGGCTGGAGATCGAACTGGAGCCGGTCAAGCCCTACGTGAAGTTGCGCCACGTCCGCCATCGGGACGCGGCGACATTCTTCGCGGCGATGGATGAGGCGTGCCGCACCCGCAACCACGACGGTGAGGGGGTGGACTTCGTCGACGGCACGGTGTTCTCCGATACCGAGATGTACCTGACGCTAGGTCAGTTCGTCGACGAGGCACCGTTTCTCTCCGACTACACGTGGATGCACATCTACTACCGATCTCTCCAGACCTACGGCGAGGACTACCTGACCACGCGGGATTACCTGTGGCGCTGGGACACCGACTGGTTCTGGTGCTCGCGTGCGTTCGGGGTGCAGAAGCCGTGGGTGCGTCGGTTGATGGGCCGTCGCCTGCTGCGCTCGGACGTCTACTGGCGCATCGTCGCGCTGGAGCGGCGGACCCACCTCAACGCCCGCATCGAGCGCCTGCGCGGCAAGCCCGCGCGCGAGGAGGTTGTGCAGGACGTCGAGGTGCCGATCGGCCGGGCAGCGGAGTTCCTGGACTTCTTCCTGCGCGAGATCGCGATCGAACCGATCTGGGTGTGCCCGCTGCAGCAGAGCGCCCGGGATGTGGAGTGGCCGCTGTACACGTTCACTCCCGGCACGCTCTACGTGAACTTCGGCTTCTGGTCCGCGGTGGATCTGGAACCGGGCGAGCCGGACGGCACGCACAACCGGATGATCGAGGCCAAGGTCAGCGAGTTGGGCGGGCGCAAGTCGCTGTACTCCACCGCGTTCTATACCCCGGAGGAGTTCTGGCGGTTGTACAACGGCCCGGTCTATGAGGTCGTGAAGAAGAGCTACGACCCCGGTGGTCGGTTGCTCGATCTGTACGCCAAGTGCGTCGGCAGACAGTGAGGAGGCCGCTGTGGCCCGCACGGGCATAGCGTCGGTGTTCGCCCGGGTGCTGGACCCGAGAACGCCGGTCCGGGTGATCGCGTTCGACGGCTCCACCGCCGGGCCACCCGACGCCGAGGTCACCCTGGAGCTGTGCAACCCCACCGCGTTGAGCTACCTGCTGTCCTCACCCGGCGAATTGGGTCTGGCCCGCGCCTACGTCACCGGGCATCTGAAGGTGCACGGCGACCTGTACCTGGCGCTGACCGCGCTGTCCGCGGGCGGTGAGGCGCTCAGCCGCCGCGACCGCATCGACCTGCTGCGCGACTTCGGCCTGCGGCACCTGCGCCCGGTGCAAGCACCGCCCGAGGAGGTCATCAAGCGCCCGGCGCTGGACTGGGTCGGGCGGCACACGAAACTGCGTGACAGCAAGGCGATCAGCCACCACTACGACGTGTCCAACCGCTTCTATGAGTGGGTGCTCGGGCGGTCGATGTCCTACACCTGCGCCTGCTTCGGAAAGCCGGACTCCTCCTTGGAGGAGGCGCAGTGGAACAAGCACGATCTGGTTGCGCGCAAGCTCGGTCTGCAATCCAGCATGCGGTTGCTGGACGTGGGCTGCGGCTGGGGCGGCATGGTCATGCACGCGGCCAAGGAATACGGGGTGCAGGCGCTGGGCGTCACGCTGTCCGCCCAACAGGCTGCCTGGGCGCAGCGTGCCATCGCCGACCGCGGCCTGTCCGACCTGGCCGAGGTGCGCCATCTGGACTATCGCGATGTGCCCGAGGACAACTTCGACGCGATCTCCTCGATCGGACTCACCGAGCACATCGGCGCCAAGCAGCTGCCGGGCTACTTCACCTTCCTGCGCGGCAAACTGCGTCCACAGGGACGCATTCTCAACCACTGCATCACTCGCCCGGCGACGTCCTATCCGGCCAGGGCCGGCAAGTTCATCGACCGCTACGTGTTCCCGGACGGGGAGCTGGAGGCGGTCGGCGAGATCGTCTCGGCGATGCAGGGCAGCGGGCTCGAGGTGCGCCACGAGGAGAACCTGCGGGAGCACTACGCGATGACGCTGCGCGGCTGGTGCGACAACCTCGTCGACAACTGGGACGACGCGGTCGCCGAGGTCGGCGCCAACCGCGCCCGGGTGTGGCTGCTGTACATGGCCGCCTGCCGGGTCGGCTTCGACTCCCGGGTGATCGAACTGCACCAGGTCCTCGGCGTGCGCTGCGATGACACCGGCAATGCCAACATGCCCCTGCGCCCGGACTGGAGTAACTGAGTCCGGGCGCAGGGGTGGCGCTGCCCCGCGCCGCTCAGGTGGTGGCCGGCTCCAGGGCCTCGGCACGCCGGTGCCGAATTACGGCCGGTGCCGGCTCCTCGGCCTGACCGGGCCGTGCGGGCGCCGCGATCAGGTAGGGGATCGCGACGAGTACGGCGCCGCCCACGATGTTGCCGGGAACGGTCAGCAGGAGGTTGTGCCCGAGATCACTCCACTGCGCCGTGCCCTGGAAGATGGCCAGGGAGAAGATCGTGACATTCGCGATCGAGTGGTCGTAGCCGGTCGCGATGAACGCGAGCAGCGCCCAGAAGAGCACGATGCACTTGGCCGAGTCACTGGTCGCCCGCGAGGCCATCCACATGCCCAGGCAGACGAGCATGTTGCACAGCACCGCGCGCCAGAACAGCTGCCCGTCGGTGGCGGCGATCTTGCCGTGCGCGATGGTGTTGATCATGGCCGCGCCGGGTGCCGGCTTGCCGGGCTTGCTGCCCGCCGCGAGGGCCCCGGAGCCGTAGACCATCGCGGCGAAGCCGATGGAACCGGCGATGTTGCCGACCAGCGAGGCGACGTTCACGGCGATCGCGTCGAGGAGGCTGACGCGGCCGCGGAGCCAGCCGATGGTCATGATCATGTTGTTACCGGTGAACAGCTCCGCGCCGGCGAACACCACCAGCGTCAGCGCGATGCCGAAGACGGCACCGCCGGTCAATTTGGTGGCCGGTGAGTTCGCGGCGGCTAGGGGTCCGGCGGCAGCGGCGAGCAGGACCACCGCGACCCCGACGTAGGCACCGGCGAGCATCGCGCTGATCAGGTAGCGGGGCAGGTTGCGGGCCGCTACGGCCTTGTCTGCGGCCAGTTCGGCGGCGTCGTCGACAGATTGGGGGATGGGCTGAGGCACGAGGACGGTCCTCCCGGACGAGCGATAAAAGACTGGCTGGTCGTTTTACTGTGAGCTCGACCGTAGGCAGCCGGTGTTTCCGTCCCGCGGAATTGGCGTTACGAGGTTGCTACCGCGTTCTACCCGGATGGCGGGGCAGGGGTGCGGGAAGCCCGAAGGCCCCCCGCAACGCTGGTGCGGAGGGCCTTCGAGGTGGTGCAGGAACCGCTTACTTCCAGGTGTTCGCTTCGCTCAACCCTGTTCGATCGCTCTGCGCTCGGCTCACTTCCAGGTGTAGATAACGAACTGCTTGTCGTCCGGGGCGAATCCGTTCGGCGAACCATCGGGGTTCGACGTGGTGTTCGTGCCCGTGTACTTGTAGATGAATTCCCGGCCCTGGCCCATGTCGTGCGACCAGTTGTCACCGTTGCGCTCGGAGTTGGCGTAGGAGAAGCGCTGATCCAGCGAGGCATCGGCGGTGTAGACGTCACCGTTGTTCAGCTGGGCCATCAGTCGGTCACGGGTCAGGTTCGGACCCACTTCCTTGGCGGCGCGTTCGAAGATGTTCACGCCGACGTAGGAGGCCTGCACGATGTGGTGGTTGATGCCGCGGTTGCCCTTGGCGTACTTGTTCATCGTGGCGATGAACTCCGGGCCCCACAGCTTGTAGGTGGTGTTGGTCCAGTAACGACCCACCGGCCACTTGCCGAACAGCGAACCGAGCACCTCGGCCGCGAGGTGGTTCCCGGAGATACCCAGCGGCGGGTAGTAGCCCTGCTGGGCCGCCTCGACCATGAACTTCGCCATGGTCGCCGGGTTGATCACGTAGTGGATGATGTGATCCGGGTTAGCCGCGCGCATCGAGAGCACGTAGGCCGACATCGAGGTCTCCGAGATGGAGACGTCCGCGCGCTTGACCAGCTTCGAGCCCGCGGCGTCCATGATCTTGGTGACGTTGTCACAGGCCAGTTGCATCTCCGGCGAGGTCAGGCAGACCAGGCCGTAGGTCTTCGGCTGGATCACGTTGACCGCCCAGTGGGCGTTGGCCATCGCCTCGTGAATCATCGACATGTGCGTCGGGAACATGAACGGGTCCTGCCACTCGGTCTGGGAGTAGGCCCAGGTCCCGATCGCCGGCAGGTGATACTGCTTCAGATCGTCGTGCACCGAGGCGCTGCCCCAGCTGGAGACGCTGAGCAGGGAGAAGACGTGGTCGGAGCCGACCAGCTTCTTGATGCAGGCCTTGGTTCGGGCGACCTCACCGGGGCCGTCGTCGCAGTCGGTGAGTGAGACTCGGCGGCCCAGGATGCCGCCGCGGTCATCGATCGCCTCGATTGCGGCCTCGATGCCACGCACCAGGGGAGCGGCCAGCACGTTGCCCAGCGCCATGCCGTGCATGGTCACCGTGCCGAGCTTGATCTGGTCCTTGGTGACGCCGGCGTCGGTGGCGCCCGCCTTGTCGTCGTACGCCTTCTGGTTGGCGTCCGCATCCGCGGCGCTGTCGAGGGAGTGCAAGCCGCTGTCGCCGCCGGCTGCGCCGGCGACGGCCTTGGCCGTGGTTTTGCCACCCTTGGTCTTGGTGGCGGTCGCAGCCTCGGCCGGCTTGGCCGCCTTGGCCGCCTTCGCGGGTGCGGCGGCCGGAGCCGCGGGTACCGCGGCGGCAGCTGCCGCCCCCTGGGCAGGAGCAGCAGCCGCGGGGGCGTCTGCCGCCGGTGCGGCCGGTGCCGCCGCCGAGGTGTCCGAGGCCGGAGCAGCGGGCTGCTGCGCCACGGACGAGTTACTCGAACCGCCACCACAGGCCGCGAGCACCAGCGCCGCACTCGCGACGACTGGCACGGCCGTCATGGCTCTACGGGAGAACTTCACAAAACCTCCAAAATGCATTTCCAGGGACCGCGGGTGCGGTCAGTTGACCGCTCTCGTGCGGCCGCCCCAGTACTGCTTGCGGAGGGCGGGCTTGTCGTGTTTGCCCACCGCGGTAAGTGGAATCGAATCGACAAAGTCGACAGTTTTAGGGGTGTTGACCGATCCCTTCTGACCCTTCACCCAGGTGATGAGGTCGTCGGCCGAGACGGGCGCCGCCGGGTCAAGCACGACCACGGCCTTGACCGCTTCGCCCCATTTGTCGTCCGGGACGCCGATCACGCAAGCATCGCGCACAGCGGGGTGGGTGAAAAGGGCGGATTCGATCTCTTTCGGATACACGTTGTAACCGCCAGAAATGATCATGTCCTTCTTGCGATCCACGATGTACAGGAAGCCGCGCTCGTCCGCGCGGGCCACGTCACCGGTGCACAACCAGCCCTCGCGCAGCGCCGCGGCGGTTTCCTCGGGCCGATTCCAGTAACCGGTCATCACATGCGGGCCCTTGGCGCAGATCTCACCCTCCGCGCCCGGCGCGACCTCGTTCAGGTCGTCGTCCAGCAGCGCGACCTCGGCGATGGCCACCGGCCGGCCGCAGGAGGACAGCGGGGTCAGGTCGCCGGTGCGGATCGCCTCAGCGTGGTCGTCCTTACGCAGCGTGGTCAGCTGGTTGGGCGCCTCGGTCTGGCCGTAGAGCTGGGCGAACACCGGGCCGAACCGCTCCAGGCCCTCGACCAGCCGCTCGGTGCCCATCGGCGCCGCGCCGTAGACGATGGTCTGCAGCGAGGAGGTGTCCGCGGTCGTGGTGGCCGGGTCGTCCAGCAGGACGTAGATCATCGTGGGCACCAGCAGGGTGGCGGTGACCCGCTCCTTCGCGATCGAGGCCAGCAACTTGCTGGGGTCGAACCCGCCCATCACCACGTTGGTGCCGCCGCGCATCCAGACCGGCAACACGAAGCCGCCCGAGGCGTGCGTCAACGGTGCGCAGTGCGCGAACACGTCGGCCTCGCCCAGCCCCAGCTCGAGCAGTTCGCTGAACAATGCCGCGGAGAACGTGCGGTGGGTGTGCACCACGCCCTTGGGCCGTCCGGTGGTGCCGCCGGTGTAGTAGATGCCGAACATGTCATCGGGGCTGACTGCCGGACGGCCCGGTTCGGCACTCTGCGCCGCGGTGAGCTTGGCGAACGGGGTTCCACCGTCCAGCACGGCGTTGGTGTCCACGGACAGCCGGTGTTCGACCGCGGTGGCATCGATGATGCCGCTCAACCGCTCGGCGTAGGCGGCGTCGTGCACCACGGCCCGCGCGCCGGAATCGGACAGGATGTACTGCTGGTCCTCGGCCCCCAACCGCGCGTTGATCGGGACTGCACCCAGGCCCGCCCACAGCGCGCCGTAGAAGGCGTAGAGCACCTCGGGGCGGTCCGGCATGAGGATCGCCACCCGGTCGCCGGGGTTCAGCCCGGTGCCGAGCAGTGCCCGACCGGCCCGGCGGACCTCGGTGATCATCTCGGCATAGCTGATCCGCCGGTCCCCGGCGATGATCGCGGTACGCGGCGCGTAGGCACGCGCGGATCGCTCCAGCAGACTGCCGATGGTGGTCTCGAACAAGGCCGCACCGCCCTCAGTAAGCCGGCTAACCTCGGGATTGAATCAACATTACCCGCCAGTAGCCATGGTGATTTCGGCTCAATCGTCCGCAACAGGCTGGTGGAAACCCACTATTGCCCGAACGGGCGATTTCACATAGGCGTGGGTGGGCGCAGCGGTCCGAACAGTTGCGCCAGGCGGAGCGCAGCGAGGATCTCGGCGCGCCGGTCGGCCAGTCCGTCGGCCAGCACCTCCTCGGCGTACCGGATGCGCAGCCGAACGGTGTTCTCGTGCACACCGAGCCGCGTGGCGGCTCCCGCCTGGGAGCCGGTGGTGAGCCAGGCGAGCAATGTCTCCCGGGTGCGCACGGCGCGTTCGTCCGCGCCCGCTACCTCGCCGAGTTCATCGGCGACGAACTGCCGCGCGGTGGGTTCGTCGCTCAGCATGAGCAGTTCCAGCCGGACGTCGGAAAACCACAGCACGTCCCCGAGCCCGTCGAACCGGCGGCGCAGCCGGGTCGTGTCCAGGGCCTGCAGGCCGGTGCGGCGCAGCCCGGCCAGGCCCTCGCCCGGCGCGCCGACCGCCAGCGGGATCTCCGCTGCCCCGGCGACCTCGGCCACCGCCGCGCGCACCTTGCCGTCGGGGGTGGCCGGAAACCCCAGCCAGGCCAACCAGACGCCCGGTGCGTGCAGGGTCAACAGCGAGCCGACAGCCCCGGTACGGGTGAACAACTCGGCGCGCACCCGCTCGGCCCGGGCCCGCTGGTCGACCTCCATCGCCAGCGCGACATGCACGCCGCGCAGTCGATAGCCCAACGTGTTCTCCACGTCCTGGCCGCCCGTGGTGAGCCGGCCGTCCAGGATGTCGGCGAGCACCGCCCGGCGCCGGTCCTCCTGGTTGCGCAGGATCTCCGCGCGGGTGGCGTCATAGCGGCTGACCACGGCGCCGAGGATGTGAATGATGTATTCGAACAGCAGGTGGGTGGCCGGCCCGAGCAACTCGGCCAGGCTGCCCTCGGCGCCCGCCTCGCGGCGGGCCTCGGCGAACCACAATCGCCAGAACGACTGCACGCCTACCCAATAGCCGCTCTCCAGTTCGCTGACCGGAATGCCCAGTTCGGCGGTGAGGTCGGCGAAGCCGAACGCACCCTGCGGGTCGGTCTCGGCGATGATCAGCCGACCAGCGAACAGCGCGACGATGGCCCGCACGTTGTCGCGCACGGACAGGCGCAGCGCCTCCCGGAAATCCGGGTCGCGGGTGTGCACCGGCCAGACCCGCTCGGCGATGTCCGCGGTGACGATCTCCGCCATGGCATCGGCGTCGATGCGCGCGGCCAGCGACCGCATCGCGTCCATGTTGATGCCCTCGGGCGGAGGGAGCTCCACACGTCGATCCTAGGCGGGTGCGCAGACCCACCCGAAAACGCATGACGTGCGCAATCGATGGTGGTCAGCCCGCGGCGCCCGCCTCGCGCAGTGCGGCGCCCAGTTCCTCGCTGACCGGATGCTGCTCCGACCAGGCGGCGAACCGGGCCAGGTCGGTGAGGCTCGCCTCGGGCACGCCGAGTGGTAGCTGCCCGGCGTATACCCGGCCGGTGGCCCCGTCGACGGATAGCCACGTGCCCTCGTCGTACTTGGCGCCGTCGACGCCGAACACGCCGGCCCCGGGATCCACCTCCAGGCCGGTGCAGCCGCACACGCACGGCTTGTGCACGGAACGGCAGACGACGGCGGCATGTGAGGTGGCCCCGCCCCGGGCGGTGACCACAGCCCTGGAGACCAGCATGCCGGGCAAATCCTGCGGGCCGGTGGTGGGCCGGACCAGGATCACATCCTCGCCCGCGCCGGCCCGGGCCGCGGCCCGGTCGGCATCCAGCACGGCAATCCCGACGGCGTGCCCCGGCGCGGCGCCGATGCCGGTGAGCAACGCGCCGGCGGCCTCCGCCGCGGCCAGGCCGTCGGCGGTGAACACAGGCGTGAGCAGGGCACGGACGTGCTCGGCGGTGAGCCGGCGCAGCGCGGTCGCCGGGTCGATGAGGCCCTCGTCGACCAGATCCAGCGCGATGCGCACGGCCGCGGCCGCGGTGCGCTTGGCCGCGCGGACGCCGAGCAGGTACACCGCGTCGTCCTCGACGGTGAACTCGATGTCCAGGGCGTCGGTGTACTCCCGCTCCAGCCTGCGTCCGTGCGCCTCGAGCTCGGCGATGGTGGCCGCCCAATCGGGCCGCGAATCGGCCGGGAATTCGCCGCACAACACGTTGTTTCCGGTCTTCGGGTCGCGGGTGTGCGCGACGCCGCTGCCGGACGAACCGCCGGAGTCGATCACCATGGCCTGCACGACCACCGCGGTGCCCGGGTCGTCGGGGATGTCGTGCTGCCTGCGGTACGCCGTCGCGCGCCGGGAATCCCAGGAGGCGAACACTGCCCTTATCGCTGCGAGAAGGTGGTCGTGCGTATCCACCGTGTCCATCGTGCCGGGCATCGAGATCCCGGAGCGCACCGAGAGCAACAGCGGTCGGCCGTGGGCGGCGGCAAATGCCTTACCGGTGAGCGATTCCAGCCGCGCCACGGCCGCCCGCACGGCGTCGGCGAGGCCGTCCGGCAGCGCGCCGCCTTGGTGCCGGTAAACCCGGCAGGCCTCGGCGTCGACGACGAAGGCCGGGGACACCGGTAGCCCCAGGCGGTGCATGCGTGCCAGGTCCGCGCCCCGGTCACCGAGCAGGGTGGTGTCGGACGGGTCGAGGTCGCCGAGGTCGTGCACGTGTGCGTCGGCCATGGCTCAGTTCACCGCGGCACCGGCCAGGTGGCCGATGAAATAGGTCACCGCCAGGCCGATCGAACCGCCGATCAGCACCCGCACCATGGCCCGACCCGGCCGCCCGCCGCCCACCTGGGCGCCGGCCCAGCCGGTGATGGCCAACGCGACAAGCACCACGGCCACCGCGATCGCAACCCGCCGGTCCCGCGGCGGCAGCACGATGGCCAGCAGCGGGATCAGCGCACCCAGCGTGTAGGAGATCGCCGAGGCCACCGCCGCGCCCACCGGGTCGACCAGGTCGTCGGGGTCGATGTGCAACTCGACCTCGGCGTGCGCGGCCAGCGCGTCGCGGGCGGTGAGCTCCTCGGCTACCTTGCGGGCGGTCTCCTGGCTCAGCCCCTTCTCCCGGTAGAGCATGATCAGCTCGGTCAGTTCGCCGGCCGGGTCCTCGCGCAGTTCCAGGCGTTCCTTGGCCAGTTGGTCGCTCTCCGCGTCCCGCTGGCTGCTGACCGAAACGTATTCGCCCAGCGCCATGGACACCGCGCCGGCGGCCAGGCCGGCCACCCCAGCGGTGATCAGTGGGGCGCGGGCGGTGCTCGCCCCGGCCACCCCGATGACCAGGCCCGCCTCGGACACGATGCCGTCGTTGGCGCCGAGCACGGCCGCGCGCAGCCGGTTCAGCCGGGCGGCGAGCCTGGCCTCGTGGGCCTCGCCGGGGTGGGTGGGCGCCGTCATGCGCACATCGTGGCGTGTCCGCTGCCGGGTCGTTGGGTTAGGCACGCCTCACGTTGGTCCGGGGCACCCGCCACATGCGGGACAATGGGGTATCCCCGATTGACTGTCAGGAGTTCCGCCGTGCCCGTCCGTTCCGATCTGCGCAACGTGGCGATCGTCGCCCACGTCGACCACGGCAAGACCACGCTGGTCGACGCGATGCTGTGGCAGGCAGGCGCCTTTCGGGAGGGCCAGGACGTCAACAAGCGCGTCATGGATTCGATGGACCTGGAGCGGGAGAAGGGCATCACGATCCTGGCCAAGAACACGGCCGTGCAGTGGATCTCCGACGCCGGCGCCCCGATCACCATCAACATCATCGACACCCCGGGCCACGCCGACTTCGGCGGCGAGGTGGAGCGCGGCCTGGAGATGATCCACGGCGTCGTGTTGCTGGTCGACGCCTCCGAGGGTGCGCTGCCCGGCACCCGGTTCGTGCTGCGCAAGGCGTTGGAGAAGAAGCTGCCGGTAGTGCTGTGCATCAATAAGGTGGACCGCTCCGACGCCCGCATCGCCGAGGTCGTCGACGAGGTCTACGAGCTGTTCCTGGACCTTGATGCCGATGAGCACCAGATCGAGTTCCCGATCGTCTACGCGTGCGCCAAGGCGGGCCTGGCCTCGCTGATCCGCCCGGCCGACGGGACCATGCCCGAGGCCACCGATCTGCGCCCGTTGATGACCACGATCATGAACACCATCCCGGCGCCGGAGTACACCGAGGGCGCACCGCTGCAGGCGCACGTGACCAACCTGGACTCCTCGCCCTACCTGGGCCGCCTTGCGCTGTGCCGGGTCTACGAGGGGGAGATCCGCAAGGGTCAGCAGGTGGCCTGGTGCCGCACCGACGGCTCCGTCGAACGGGTCAAGATCACCGAGTTGTTCCTCACCGAGGCGTTGGAGCGGCTCCCGGCCGAGCGGGCCTGGGCCGGGGACATCATCGCCATCGCCGGCATCCCGGACATCACCATCGGGGAGACGCTGGCCGACCTGGAGCACCCGGTCCCGCTGCCGCTGATCACGGTGGACGAACCGTCGATCTCGATGACCATCGGTATCAACACCTCGCCGCTGGCCGGCCAGTCCGGCACGAAACTGACAGCCCGTCTGGTGAAGAACCGGCTCGAGGCCGAGCTGGTCGGCAACGTCTCCATCCGGATGCTGCCGACCGAACGGCCGGACACCTGGGAGGTGCAGGGTCGCGGTGAGCTGCAGTTGGCCATCCTCGTCGAGATCATGCGGCGGGAGGGTTACGAACTCACGGTGGGCAAGCCGCAGGTCGTCACCCGGGAGATCGACGGCAAGCTCTGCGAGCCGATGGAGCACATGACCATCGACGTGCCCGAGGACTACGTCGGCGTGGTCACCCAGCTGCTCGGCCTGCGCAAGGGCCGGATGGAGCAGATGGTCAACCACGGCACCGGGTGGGTGCGCATGGAGTACCGGGTGCCCGCGCGTGGCCTGATCGGCTTCCGCACCGAGTTCCTTACCGAGACCCGGGGCACCGGCCTGCTGCACCACGTCTTCGACCGCTACGAGCCCTGGCACGGCGAGCTGCGTACCCGCCCGTCCGGCTCCCTGGTCGCCGACCGCAAGGGCCCCGCCACCTCCTTCGCGCTGTTCAACCTGCAGGAGCGCGGCGTCATGTTCGTCGCCCCCGGCACCGAGGTGTACGAGGGCATGATCGTCGGCGAGAACGCGCGTTCGGACGACATGGACGTGAACATTTGCAAGGAGAAGAAGCTCACCAACATTCGCCAGTCCACCGGCGACGAACTCGAGCGACTGGTGCCGGCCCGCCAGCTCAACCTGGAGCAAGCGTTGGAGTTCTGCCGCGAGGACGAGTGCATCGAGGTCACCCCGGCCGCGGTGCGCATGCGCAAGGTGGAACTGGACGCCAAGATCCGCGAGCGGCTGCGCGGGCGCGCGGCCAAGGGAGGGTGACGGGAGCGGGGAGCGCCATTCATTTTGCTTGCAGAGATGGGAAATCCGCGAGATACTGAACGCATGTTCGAGTCGGGTGAGACCACGTGGTGTTCCGCGGAGGACATCGCCCGCTGGTGGTCACTGTGTTCGGACGAGGACATTGCCGCCGCCGAGCGCGACGACCCGGGTCCGGGGTATGTCGAGCCGGACCCGTTGGATCTGATCGCACGCGAGGAACGCAACCAAGCCATCGCGTTGGGCCACCAGATGCGGGCCATGGCCGCGCACATCGACCGGGTGGTGGCTACTGCTGGGCCGCGACGGTGCCGAACCCGCCCGGATGGCCGACGGCTCCCCCATCCCCGACGACCTCGCGCTGGCCATCGCCACCGACGCCCGCCGGCCATCGCCACCGACGCCCGCCGGCGTCTACTGCTCACCGACCCGCTGACCCGCCACCTGCTCGACGTCGGGGCCAACACCTACCAACCACGCAAGAGACTGGCCCGGTTCCTGCGCCTACGCGACCGGCGCTGCCGCTGGCCCGGCTGCGGCCAACCCGCGCGCCGCTGCGAGATCGACCACCAGATCAAATTCCGCTACGACGGACTGACCATCGCCATCAACACCGCCAACCTGTGCCGACGCCACCACCAGGTCAAGGACATGCCCGGCTGGTCAGCCATCCAAGACCCAGCCACCGCAGCGATCACCTTCACCACCCCACACGGTGACCGCTACACCACCCGACCACCCACCATCGACGGAGACACCCACCCCGTCGTCACCGTGCTCGACGCTGACCGCGCCGAGGCCGGCATCCCACCGTTCTGACGCGGTCCGGCATGCTACGGCGCCATGACCCGCTACTTGATGGTGACTGTCGACGGGGCGGGCAACCTGGTTCCGACCCTCGGCCTGGCGGCCCGACTCAGCGCGCTCGGGCACGACGTCCGGTTGCTCGGGCATCCCTCGATCCATGAGCGGTGCGGCATGCACGGCTGGCGTCCGGTCTCCTTCAGCCGGGCTGCCCCGTACGACAGCACCTGGCCGATCGATCAGGCCGAGGAGATGGCGAAGTTCGCGGAGCTGATCTTCTTCGACGCCGGCATCGGAATGGACACCCTCGCCGAACTCGAGCGTGAACCCGCAGACGTGCTCATCGTGGACTGCCTAGCCTGGGGTGCTGGCGCGGCGGGCGAGGTCGCCGGTATTCCCACTGCCCTGCTCATCCACACCCCGCCGTCGCTGTTCCGGCAGGGCCCGCTGGTCGAGATGATCGAACCGGCGCTGCCGCTCCTGCATCGCATGCGCGCCGAACTCGGGGCGCCGCCGGTGCAGAGCCTGGCCGAGGCCCACGACGCCTGCGCGCTGGGCCTGGCGACGCTGCCCGCGGAGTTCGACGTGCCGGTCCCGCTGCCGCCGCAGTACCGCTACGTCGGGCCGATCCTCGATGGCCCAGCGCTGGGCGAGTTCGAGCCCACCCCGGCGAGAACGGCGGATCCGCTGGTTCTGGTCAGCTTCAGCACCAGCTTTCAGGACCAGCGCGGCGCGCTGCAGTGGGCGATCGATGAACTCTCCGGCCTGCCCGTCCAGGTCGTGGTCACCACCGGGCACGCCGTCGACCCGGCCGACCTCGTCGCCGCCGACAACACCGTCGTGGCCCGCTTCCTCGCGCACAGCGAACTGTTGCCGCGGGCGACGGCGCTGGTGACGCACTGCGGGCTGGGCACGGTGTTGAACAGCTTGGCGCACGGCGTGCCCATGGTCTGCGTCCCGATGGGCCGGGACCAGATGTTCAACGCGGCGATGGTCGTTCGACTCGGCGCGGGACATCCGGCAGAACTGCTGAAGCCCGGCGCGATAAGCCGGGCTGTGGAGCACGTGATCTTCGATACCAGGACGCAGGGCGCCGCCACCTACATCGCCGGGGTCATCGCCGGC
This sequence comes from Sporichthyaceae bacterium, assembly GCA_036493475.1. Classification (NCBI taxonomy): domain Bacteria; kingdom Bacillati; phylum Actinomycetota; class Actinomycetes; order Sporichthyales; family Sporichthyaceae; species Sporichthyaceae bacterium. The sequence goes on from DASXPS010000017.1 coordinate 35,507, forward strand.
TACCGCGGCGCGGAGGCCGCGGTGGAAGCGCTGGAGGAGTTGGCGCGTTAGTCGAACTCCAGGCGCTTGTTCAGGGCCTGGCCCGCGGGCAGGGTGTCGATGAGGTTGTGCAGGAACGCGAGGACCGCGTCGGTCTCCAGGCCCTCGGTAGCAGCCTCGATCGAGGAGTAGAGAAACTCTTCGATCGCGGCGACCGCGGTGGCCAGACGCTCACCCTCGGGAGTGAGGCTCAGTTGGAGGTAGCGGCGATCGCCGGCATCGCTGCGGCGCTCGACCAGCCCCGCCGTGACGGCACGTTCGACCAGCCTGCTGGGGTTGGTGCCGCTCTCGCACACCAGAAGCTGTCCGAGGCCGTTGAGGCTCAAGGTGCCGTGCCGCTGGAGCAGGCGCAGCACCTCGGCCTGTGACGGGGTGATGCCGTGCGGTTTGAGCGCCCGGGTCAGCAGCCGGTTGCCTTCGCGTTGGGCTGCCAGGATGGCGAATCGCAGATGTTCGGCCTTACGCATCGGCGCATTCTGGGGTGGCCGGCGGAGCGACGGCGAGGAAGTCCTTGGCCGCGGCGGCGTAGGTGACCGGATGGGTGAAGCGGAACATGTGGCCGGTCCGCGGCAACACGACCTCCCTGGCGTCGGGGATGCCCGCGAGCATGATCGTGGAGGCGTTCTCGCCGATCAGCACGTCGTGCGAGGGGGTCAGGATCAGAGTCGGTACCTGGATCCGGCCGAGCACGTCGACGTAGTCGGCGGTGAGGACGGCCTGCACGCGCGCGCCGAAGGAGGCCGCCGGGGTGCTGGTGAGAAACAGCTCGCGGCTGCGCGCCTCGCTCCAGGGCACCTGTCCGTCGCCGTCGAAAGGGGAGGCGAGGCGGTGGGCATGGGCTCGCAGCGTCAGCTGCCGGTAGAACGGGCCGCGGGTTTTGCCGATCACCCGCATCAGGGCCCTCCACGGCTTCGAGTCGATCGGGTTCGCCGCGAATCCGCCGGACAGCACCAGGGCGCGTAGGCCCGGCGGGCGGCGGGTGGCGAGCGCGAGCGCGATGTTCGCGCCGAAGGAGTCGCCGACCAGCACGTAGTCCTGGAGGTCTGCGATCGCCTCCTCGACGAAGTCGGCGTAGCGCTCGATGTCGTTCACGCCCTCGGGCAGCCGCAGGGAGCGCTGGGGCGCCTCGCCGTAGGGCGCGAGTTGTTCGGCGCTCCACGGGGCGCCGGAGAAGCAGGGGATGAAGACCAGGGTCGGGTTCTTCTCGGTAGTGTCCATAGCAACATGTTACACAACATACATGTCGTATAACATGTTATCTGGCTCACACCAGTCTGCGTCGCATGGCCACGCCCGGCATGACCACCCCGTCCGGCATCACCAGGTCCTCCGGCTGCTCGCCGGAAAAGCCCCACGATCGGTACAGCGGCATGCCGGGCATGGTCGCCATCAACGACAGCTCGGAGAATCCCTCGACGCGGGCGGCTGCGGCGCAGGCGTCGAGGATGCAGCTGCCCAGCCCGCGGCGGGTCCAGTCGCCGTGTACGAACATGGCCCGGACCCGGGCAGGTTCCCGGGCCGGGTCGAGCAGGCGGGCCTCCCGGCCGCTGGGCGCCTCGCCGCTAAACAACTTGTCCCGCCGACTCCACCCCCCGCAAGCCGCGAGGCTGCCGTCCGGCGCGAGGACGACGAAGTAGGTGCCGTCCTCGATCAGCATCCGGTCCAGCGCGCCGATGTACCGCACGCCGCTCGCGGTCTGCGTCGCGTCGTAGAACGCCGGGAAAATCGCCTGCACCGACGCGGTCATCAACGCCTGGATCGCCGCGGCGTCAGCCATCGTCGCGACGCGCAACTCCATCGACGTCAGGGCCGCACCAGCTCCAACTTCGGCGAGTTCGCCAGGGTCTGCAGCACCACGCAGTACCGCTCGGTCAGCCGCAGCAGGGTGTCCACCTGGTCGGCGGGAGCGTCGGTGTCCAGGTCGACGTGCAGCCGGATCGCGGTGAAGCCCACGGACGCGTCCTTGGCCACGCCCAATGTGCCGCGGAAATCGAGGTCGCCCTCGGCGCGTAGGGTGCCGCCGCGGATCGGGACCTCCAGCGAAGTGGCGACCGCGCGCAAGGTGACACCGGCGCAGGCGACCAACGCCTGCAGCAGCATGTCGCCGGAGCACGCGAGCGCCCCGGTGCCGCCGGTGGCCGGATGCAGACCCGCCTCGACGAGCGCCTTGCCGGTCTGCACCGAACAGGCGATGCCGTCGTCCAGGGATCCCTGCGCGGACAGCGTGATCAGCGCCGCGTCGGGCTCGGTGCGGTATTGGTCCTTCAGCGGCGCCTGCAGCGCCTGCAACTCGGTCTTGTCCATGACCCGAACGCTAGGCCAGGCTGACCGCGTGCGTGAGGTGTGGGTGGAGGCTGCGGTCAACGGGCCGTGGACGCGGGCACGGCAACCGAAGATCCCGATCACGGTGGACGAGATCGTCGCCGACGGCATCGACTGCGTGCGGGCCGGCGCGGCGATCGTGCACGTGCACCCCTACGACCCGGTGACCGGACTGCAGCGCGAGGACCCGGACGTCTATCAGGCGATCATTGACGGCATCCGGGCCGAGGTGGACGCGATCGTCTACCCGACGTTGGCGCTGCTGGGCGACCCCAACGGCGAGCGCCCCATGTCGGCCGCGGAACGGTTCGCCGCTGTCGCGGAACTCTGTCGCCGCGGGGTGCTCGAGTGGACCGTGGTCGACCCTGGCTCCGCGCACATGACCCACGTCGAGACGCCGGGCGAGGGCTTCCTCTATCTCAACCCGGACGACCACATTCGCTACGGGCTCGACCTGGCCGCGGCCAACGGAGTGCGTCCGGCCTACGCCTGCTACGAACCCGGCATTACCCGCCTCGGCGCGCTGCTGGCCCGCGCCCGCCCCGGACTGCCCGAGCCTGTCTACCGGTTCATGTTCTCCGACGACCTGAGCTTCGGCTTCCCGCCGCGGGACTGGGCGCTGGACGCCCACGTCAAGTTATTGGCAGAGGTCGCGCCGGGCGGCGCGTGGATGGTCGCCGGCCTGTGCGTGGACATCTGCCCGTTGATCCCGCACGCCGTGACCCGCGGCGGTCACGTCCGAGTCGGCTTGGAGGACCAACCGTTCGGGTCGGGGCGGACCAACGTCGAATTGGTCACCGACGCGGTCAACCGCATCAGCGACGCCGGCGGGCGTCCGGCCACCGCGGCCGAGGTCCGCGCCGCGTTGGCCGGCCGCTAACCGACGCTCAGCGCCCGGCGCAGGAAGTCGAGCTGGAACAGCAGCAGGTTCTCCGCCACGACCTCCTGCGGCGTCATGTGGGTGACCCCGGACAGCGGCAACACCTGGTGCGGCCGACCGGCGGCGAGCAGCGCCGCGGACAACTGCAGGGTGTGCGCGGCCACCACGTTGTCGTCGGCCAGCCCGTGCACCAGCAGCAGCGGGCGTTCCAGCTTCTCGGCATCGGTGATCAGGGAGGTAGCGGCGTACACCTCCGGGTGCGAGGCCGGCGTGCCCAGGTACCGCTCGGTGTAATGGGTGTCGTACAACGCCCAGTCGGTCACCGGCGCCCCGGCGATCGCGGCATGGAACACGTCCGGGCGACGCAGCACCGCTAATGCGGCCAGGTACCCGCCGAACGACCAGCCCCGGATGCCCACCCGGCTCAGGTCCAGGTCCGGGCAGACGGCGGCGGCCGCGTGCAGCGCGTCCACCTGGTCGGCCAGCACCGGCGTGGCCAGATCCAGGTGCACCGCGCGCTCCCATTCCGAGCCGCGGCCCGGTGTGCCGCGACCGTCGGCGATGACCACCGCGAAGCCCTGGTCGGCCCACCACTGGGATTCCAGGAAGGCGTTGGCGGTGGCCAGTACCCGCTGCGCGTGCGGGCCGCCGTAGGGGTCCATCAACACCGGCAGCGAGGTGCCCGGCCGATGCCCGGTGGGTAGCAGCAGCGCGGTGCGGATCTCGCCGGGGCCGGCCAGCAGCATCCGCGGCTCCGGGCGCAGGCCGGGGTCATCGGCGGAGTCAGCCACGGCGCCCAGCGCCACCCCGTCCCGCAGCACCGTCGAGCGGCGGCCCGGCCGGGTAAGCACGGCCGAGGTGACCACCATGGTGGCGCCGGCCGCGGTGGCCGAGTGCACACCGGCGCCCTGGGACAGCTCCACCGGGCCGGCCGGATCGGTCCGGTACACCCGCACCTCGGTGGGCTCGTGCGCGGATGCGGTGAACAGCACCTCGGTCCGGTCATGGCCGGGCACCGTCCCGGCCACCGCGCGGACCTGCAGTTCGGCGGAGACCATGGCCTCCCCGACGAACAGCCGGCGCCGCCCGTCGGCGTCGGCCACCCGGACCAGCTCGCCGTCCGGGGTCCAGGCCGGCACCCCGTCGACCAACTCCACCCACGCCGGGTCGTGATCGGTGTGCAGCACGCCGGTGGCCCCGGTGAGCGGGTCCATGGTCAGCGTCTGCACCCGGCGCTGGTCCCGGCTCTGTACGGACAGCAGCGGCGGGCCGAATCGCGACCAGTGCACGGCGCACAGGTATTCGAAGGCCTGGCTGTCCCAGTGGGCGCGCACCGGGCCACCGCCGTGGAGCGGCAATACGTGCAGCTCGACCTCGGCGTTGGCCGAGCCGGCCGCGGGATAGGCGATCTCGTGCGGGGCGCGGCCGGGGTGCGCCGGGTCGGCGATCTGCCAGCGGGACACCGGTGAGGTGTCCACCCGGGTGGCCAGCAATGCCGAGGAATCCGGGGACCACCAGTATCCGCGGGAGCGGCCCATCTCCTCCGCGGCGATGAACTCGGCCAGTCCCCAGCTGACGTTCGGCGCTTGGTCCTGCCCCGGCACCGCTCGGTCGTTTCCGGTGGCGACGCCCACGAGGCGCAACATATTGTCGGCCACGTAGGCAATCTGACGGCCCGTCGGGTCCAGCCGGGGGTCGAACACCGGCCCGGCCACGGCCAGCTCGCGTACCCGCGGCTCACCGGTCAACTCCGCGACGTACAACCGCCCGGACAACACGAAGGTCGCGCGGCTGAGCGCGCGGTCGGTGGCGAACGAGACGATCCCGGCCGCCCCCTCCCGGGCCCGTTCCCGCCGCGCCCGCTCGGCGTCGGACAGCGTCTCGTCGTCCGCGGTCAACGTGTGCGGGTCGGCGATGACCCGTTCCCGAAGACCGCCGCCGGCCAGGTCGGCCACCCACAGCATGGTGCGTCGGTCGGTGCCCGACGGGGTGCGCAGGAACACGACGCGACTGCCGTCGGCGGAGACCACGAAGTTGCGCGGCAGCCCGAGGCTGAACCGCAGCGTCCGTGCGCTGCGCCGGGGGAAGCTCAGCTGTGGCTCCGTCATGGACGAATCCTGACACCGCGGCGACCGGCTTCGCTTATCGGCCGGGCGAAGTCCCGGGCAGGCGCCCGGCGTCGACTAGATTTCCCGTCATGTGCGCCGCCCCCGCCGCGTCGTCCGCCACCCACCGGATGGTCGTCGTGCACGCCCATCCGGATGACGAGGTGATCAACACCGGCGCCACCATGGCCATGTATGCCGCACAGGGCGCCGGGGTCACCCTGGTGACCTGCACGTTGGGCGAGGAGGGCGAGATCCTGGTGCCCGGGCTCGCCCACCTGGCCGCCGATCGGGAGGACGGCCTCGGGCGGCACCGCATTGGCGAACTTGCCGCGGCCATGGTGGCCCTGGGCGTCGGTGACCACCGATTCCTCGGCGGCCCCGGCCGTTACCGGGACTCCGGGATGATGGACACCCCGGCCAACCGGCGCGCCGATTGCTTCTGGCGGGCCGAGGTGGACACCGCGGCGGCCGACCTGGTCGCTGTGCTGCGCGAGGTCCGCCCGCAGGTGCTGATCAGTTACAACGAGAACGGCGGGTACGGCCACCCGGACCACATCCAGGCCAATCGGGTCATGCGCCGCGCCGCGGAGCTGTCCGCAGACCCCGCGTTCCGCCCGGATCTGGGCGCGGCGTGGGCAGTGGCCCGGATCTACTACACCGTGGTGCCCTACTCCTTCCTGCAAGCCGGCATCGACGCGCTCGCGGCAGCCGGGCAGAGCGAAATTTTCGGCAACGCCACCCGCGCAGAGGAGGTCGGCTTCGGGGTGCCCGACGAGCTGGTCTCGGTGATGATCCAGGCCGAGGAGTTCGTCGAGGCGAAGATGGCCGCGATGCGGGCGCACGCCACCCAGATCACCGTCGACGGCCCGTTCTTCGCGCTGTCCAACCACCTCGGGCAGAAGATCTGGGGCACGGAGTGCTTCCAGTTGGTGCACGGGGAACTCGAGTCCGTCCGCCCGGCGTCCGATCTGTTCGCCGGCCTGTGAAGCAGGGCAGGGGCACTGCCCGGCCCGGTGCGACGCCGCAACGGCGGCCGCCGCCCGGTCCGTCCGCCGTGAAACGACCGACCGCGACGCCGGCCGCCCCGGCCTGGCACGCGCTGTTCGCCAAATCCGAGGGTGTGGCCGATTGGGTGGCCCGTGCGGGTCTGCCCCGGGTGATCGCGGTGTCCGTCGGTGTGGCCCTGCTCGGCTTCGTCGTCGCGGTGGCCGGTGCGTTCGAGCACGCCGAGAAGGCGCCGGTGGGACTCCTCGTCTCGCTGCTCGCCGAAGGCTCGGTGGCCTTCGCCGCCGGGGTGCACACCCGCAGCCGGTTCGGTGCCGCACTGCCCGTGCTCGCCTGGGTGGCCGCCACCCTGCTCGGGGCCACCGAACGCCCGGAGGGTGACCTGGTCATCCCGGCCGATTCGCTCGGATATGCCTACCTGCTGGGCGGTTTGGTGCTGTTGGGACTGTTGACCCTGCTGCCATATGGCGGATCTCTCCTCCCCGACCGGTAGCAGTGCGCGTGGTTGCCCTGCGGGCGCGTGTTCGTTTGATGTACTGAGCGCGGAAGGATTCGGCGAGCTTGCGAGCCGATCAATGAGCGCCGCCGAAGGGGGACTGGGCGTGGCCGCACCGACGCCTCTGCCGCACCGGCGGGCGGTGCGACCCGGCATGGTCGCTGGGGTCGTGGGCGCCCCCGTCGTACTGCTGATCGGTCTTTACCTGATCGGCGTGGCGCTGACCGGGTCCAACGTGCCGCGGGGCACCGAGGTGTTCGGGGTGAACATCGGCGGGAACTCATCGGCCGCCGCGCAGGCGAAATTGGCCAGGGATCTGCCCGCTGTCATGCCTGCCACGTTCACGGTGAACGCCGGTGACAAGAGCTTCCCGTTGGAGGCCACCAATCTGGGGCTGTCCGCGGACCCGGCGGCCACGGTGACGGCGGCCCGGCATGGCGCGCACCGACCGTTGAGCGCCTACAAGTCCCTGCTCGGCATAAACCGCCGGATCGCCCCGGTGCTGGCCGTGGACACCCCGAAGCTCACCGACGTGCTCAACACCCTGTCCACCAACATCCACCAGGACCTGGTCGAGGGCAATCTGGTGTTCACCGACGGGGTGGCCTCGGCGGTGGAGCCGGTGCCCGGCCGGGTGCTGGACGTGCCCGGCACCATCGCCGCAGTGGAGCAGGCCTACCGGGTCGGCTTCGACCAGGTGCCCGCCGCGTTGACCCTCACCAAGCCGGCCGCCACCGCGGATGCTGTGCACCGGGCGTTGGTCGACTTCGGCGTCAAGGCCATGTCCGGCCCGATCACGGTCACCGTGGGCCCGGACTCGGTGGAGATCACCGCGCAGGAGTTGGGCAGCCACCTGTCGATGACGCCGGACGGTAACGGCGGCCTGCGCCCGGTGCTCGGCGGGGTCGGGCTGGCCGCGGACATCATGGCCAAGGCCCCGGACCTGGGCACCAAGGCACGCAACGCGACCTTCAAGATCGTCGATGACGAACCGGTGATCGTGCCCAGCCAGGCCGGTGCGGCCATCGACCCGGACAAGTTGGCCTCCGGCGTGCTGGACATGCTCGCCGGCACCGGACCCCGCGAGGTCACCGCCGCGGTCGCGCAGACGCAGGCCAAATTCACCACCGAGGACGCCCGGGCCCTGGGCATCGTGGAGAAGATGTCCACGTTCAAGACCTACTTCCCGATCGCTCCCTACCGGCTGACCAACATCGGGCGGGCGGCCAAGTTGATCAACGGCTCGATCGTGAAGCCGGGCCAGACGTGGAGCCTGAACAAGACGGTCGGCGAGCGCACCGAGGCCAACGGCTTCGTGAAGGGCTTCATCATCAAGGGCGACAAGTTCGCCGAAGACCTCGGCGGTGGCGTCTCCCAGTCCGCCACCACCACGTTCAACGCGGTGTTCTTCGCCGGTCTGCAGGACGTCGAGCACCACCCGCACAGCCTCTACATCTCGCGCTACCCGGCCGGTCGGGAGGCCACGGTGGCGTGGCCGGACAAGGACCTGCGCTGGAAGAACGACTCCGGGCACGGCGTCTACATGCAGGCCGTGATGAAGCCGGGCTGGATCTCGGTGACGCTGTGGGGCACCAAGTTCTGGGACAAGATCGAGTCGATCTCCGGCCCGCGGCACAACATCAAGCACCCGGGCGACCCGATCATCTCCACCGATCCGACGTGTCACGCCACCGAGCCGGTCGACGGCTTCGACATCGACGTGACCCGGGTGTTCTACCGGGACGGTGCCGAGGCCAATCGGGAGACCTTCCACACCCACTACGACCCCACCTTCAAGGTCATCTGCAAGCCGGCGCCGACCGCATCGCCCACGCCGGGTGCCACCGACAGCCCGGACCAGACATCGGCGCCGGATCCCGGTAGCCAACCGGACCCGGGCATGACTGCGGACTCCACGCCGGCCCCGACCTCCAAGCAGCACTGAGCCCGTGGACCCGCTCGACGCGCAGATCATTGCCGCGTTGCGGGTCGACGCCCGGACTTCTTACGCCGATATCGGTGAGGTCGTCGGCCTGTCCGCGCCCGCGGTGAAGCGTCGAGTGGACCGCCTGCGCACCAGCGGCGCCATCAAGGGGTTCACCGCGGTGGTCGATCCCGCCGCGTTGGGCTGGACCACCGAGGCGTTCGTGGAGTTGTACTGCGTGGACCGCACGACCCCGGCCACCATTCGGGCGGCGGTGTCCCGCTACCCGGAGGTGGTGGCCGCCTCCACGGTGACCGGCGAACCGGACGCCCTGCTGCATGTACTGGCCGCCGACATCGGCCATCTTGAACGGGTGGTCGAACAGATCGGCGCGGAACGCTTCGTGGCGCGTACCCGTTCGCACGTGGTGATGTCCGCGTTGCTGCGTCGGGAGCCGGGTAGCACGGGCTGATGGTCCGTCAGCGCGCGAACGCCCAAAACCGAGTGAAATACCGCGATCTGCGCCACGGGCCCATCCTTCCCGCAGCAACTCGCCGCCACGCCGGCAGGACACGCAATGATCCGTCGGCCGCGCGCAACGTTTTCGCCTGCCGGGCCCCTGTGTGGGTTCCACCATGGAGGTATGACGATGCCTCAGCCCGCCGCTCGCGAGACCATGGCGTCCGCCGCGCCACAGCGTCCGATCCCTTCGGCCGCCACGGTCACCGCACTGCCGACCGTGCGCACCGCGCGGACGCGGCACTACCTGATGTGCCGGCCCACCTACTTCGAGGTGAGCTACGCGATCAACCCGTGGATGGACCCGGAAGTGCCGGTGGACCCGAAGCTGGCCATGCGCCAGTGGGAGGGCCTGCGCGACACCTACCGGAGCCTCGGTCACACGGTCAGCTTCATCGAGCCGGTGCGCGGCTTGCCGGACATGGTGTTCGCGGCCAACGGCGCGCTGGTGGTGGACGGCAAGGTGCTCGGCGCCCAGTTCCTCAACCCGCAGCGCGGCCCCGAGGGCCCCGCATACCTGCGCTGGATGGAGGAGGACGACACCTTCGCCGAGTTCGCCACCACCGAGTCGGTGAACGAGGGTGAGGGCGACTTCCTCGACCTCGGCGACGTCATCCTGGCCGGAACCGGGTTCCGCACCGAGCGCACCGCACATGCCGAGGCGCAGGAATTCTTCGGTAAGCCGGTGATCTCGCTGACCCTGGTCGACCCGCGGTTCTACCACCTGGACACCGCGATCGCGGTGCTCGGCGACCACGACGTCGCCTGGTACCCGCCCGCGTTCTCGCCGGGCAGCTGCGCGGTGCTCACCCGGATGTTCCCGGACGCCATCATGGCCACCGACCATGACGCCGTGACCTTCGGGCTGAACGCGGTCTCCGACGGTCGGCGCGTGGTGATCCCCGAGGAGTCGGTGGACATGATCGAGGCGCTGGTCGCGCGCGGCTACGAGCCGGTGCCCGTGGCGATGTCGGAGTTCCGCAAGTCCGGCGGCGGCCCGAAGTGCTGCACCCTGGAGCTACGGACATGACGCTCTCGCTACCGCTCGAGCGTGCGGCCACCCTGGACAGCGCGACCGAGCGCTGTGCGCACAACTACCACCCGCTACCGGTAGTGGTGGCCTCGGCCAAGGGTTGCTGGGTCGTTGATGTGACTGGTCGTCAGTACCTGGACTGCCTGGCCGCCTACTCCGCGCTGAACTTCGGCCACGGCCACCCGCACCTGCTGGCCGCCGCCCGCGCACAGCTGGGCCGGGTCACCCTGACCAGCCGCGCGTTCGACCACGACCAGCTTTACGAGTTCTGCGCCGAACTCGGTGACCTGGCCGGCAAGCAGATGGTGCTGCCGATGAACACCGGCGCCGAGGCCGTGGAGACCGCGATCAAGGTGGCCCGCAAGTGGGGCTACACGGTCAAGGGCGTACCGGCCGGCCAGGCCACCATCATCGTCGCCGCGGACAACTTCCACGGCCGCACCACCACCATCGTGTCCTTCTCCACCGACGCCGGTGCGCGCGACGACTTCGGTCCGTTCACCCCCGGCTTCAAGGTCGTCCCCTACGGCGACGCCGCCGCGTTGGAGGCGGCGATCGACGCCACCACGGTGGCCGTGCTGCTCGAGCCGATCCAGGGCGAGGCCGGCGTGGTCGTGCCGCCGGCGGGTTACCTGCCCGCGGTACGCGAGGCCTGCACCCGCAACAACGTGCTGTTCATCGCGGATGAGATCCAGTCCGGCCTCGGCCGCACCGGCGCGACGTTCGCCTGCGAGAACGCCGACGTGGTGCCGGACATGTACCTGCTCGGCAAGGCGCTGG
>DASXPS010000018.1 GCA_036493475.1 Sporichthyaceae bacterium
CCCTACGTGCTGCGCGCCACCAACGCCGGCGGTTACCGCTCTCAGGCAACCGAGTCCGTGACGCTGCGCGCCGGGAAACCCCGGACTGTCAACCTCACCGTGGACTCCGGCATCCGATAGGTCCGTGCTCAGCACCACGCCGGACCGAAAAAGATCAGCCCCGACCCATAAGTGCAGGTCAAGGGCTTGATCAACCTTGCAGTGGCAGATCCAGGATTCGAACCTGGGAAGGTGTCGCGACGGATTTGCAGGACGTCGCCATGCCCCCGCTGACCTGCGATTTTCCGTCCCCGTAAGGGGTTTGGGCGATACTGGTCCCAGCGCCCGATGGTCGGCAGCAAGCGGGAGGCGGCATCGATCAGGGTGCCGGCGTCGCTGACGGCCTGTTGTGTCTCGTCGGCGTCGATCGTCTCGGCCGGGTTCTCCGGATACTCCAATTCGTTGCGGCGTCGACGCAGCGCGGAGAAGGATCGGAACCCCGCGCCGAACTGCGCGCGCAGCGCGACATCCACGGCGTAGTGGCCGCCCTTGCTGGTAGCGCGCAAACCCTGATGCGCCAGCAGCGCGGTAGCGGCGTGGCGCGCCGCGTCGTAGGCCAGGACGTAGGCGCTCTCCGGATCGGTGCCCACCAAGCCCGTCGCCGTCGTCAGGACCCGGCGCGCCTTGTCCAGGAACGGCTGCCCATCGGTCTGAGCACCCGTCACCTGTTGCAGGTGGCCGCCGCGCAGCAACTCCTCGATCTCGGCCTCACCGCGCGGCCACCGCGTCATCCCGGCTCTCCCGTCGGGTGCACGACGACGTGGGCGCCCGACCTGATCTGCGCGATCAACGCCTCGGCCCCCTCGTGCCATTGCTTAACGCTGCGGATCACCGGGTTCACCGGCAGACCCAATCGGCCCTGGGCGCGATCCGCCGCCTCGTAGACGTCCGCCCGGGTGGGATTGCCGACGATCAGCACATCGACATCGGCCGGCGGTGGGCCCTCCACGCCGTCGTACCGTGCGGCCCAGGAGCCGAAGATCAGTACTTGCTTCACCCCGTCCAGCCCGGCGAACTCGTCCTCCACGACCGTGTGCGGGCCGAAGCTGAGCTCCAGCAACCGGGTCAGCGCTGCGTGAGCGGGGTGGGCGGTATTCGCGCTGAACAGCCGGGATCGCCCGACCAGTCGATCGCGCAGCAGCTCGGCCGCCACGAGTCGTTGGACCTCCCGGTGCAGGGTGGTCAACGGCACGTCCAGGCGCCGGGCCAACTCGGTGGTGGTGTACTCCCGGTCGGGGTGCAGCAGCAGCCACGTCAGCAGATCGGCCTGGTGACGCGACCGGAAGATCGGCATCAACGGTGGCGCTTCACTACGCATAGACGGAATATATCTTCCGTCTATGCGTAGCGTCAACGAAACGGGTCCCGGCCGGGAGGAGGTCCGCTCTATGTCCCCGCCATTCCCGGCGCAGCGGCCGAGCGGCGTTAGCCAGGACCCTGGATAAACCCCGTCAAGTATCGGCGCTGCACAACCCGCCCGCAGACTCGACACCAATACCGCCAAGCAATGGGAGGCCAGCAGGCTCACGCCGACCAGGACATGAATAGGACGCAGACGGTCCACTGTGTGCGACACCACCCGGACCGGAAAAGATCAGCCCCCGACCCAAACGTGCAGGCCAGGGGCTTGATCATCCAGCTGGTGGCAGATCCAGGATTCGAACCTGGGAAGCTTTCGCGACGGATTTACAGTCCGCTCCCATTGGCCGCTCGGGCAATCTGCCGGGGGCGCACGGGTTCCCCCGCGGCGCTGCGCGAGAATACCCCGGGCGTTCGGGACGCCAGCAAATCGGATCTGCTGAGACATCGGAGGGGCACGCATCGTGGCCGACTCGTCGTTCGACGTGGTGAGCAAGGTCGACCGTCAGGAGGTCGACAACGCGCTGAACCAGACCGGGAAGGAGCTGGCCCAACGCTTTGACTTCAAGGGCACCGGGGCGCACATCGGCTGGACCGGTGAGCGCATCGAGATGAAGGCGGAGTCCGAGGACCGGGTCAAGGCGATCCTGGACGTGTTCAAGGAGAAGCTGATCAAGCGCCAGGTCTCACTGAAGGTCCTGGACGCGGGCGACCCGCAGCTGTCCGGCAAGGAGTACAAGATCTTCGCGGACATCCAGGAGGGCATCTCCCAGGACAACGCGAAGAAGGTGGGCAAGCTCATTCGCGAGGAAGGCCCGAAGGGCGTGCAGGCGCAGATCCAGGGCGACCAACTGCGCGTGTCCGCCAAGAAGAAGGACGACCTGCAGGGCGTCATCGCGCTGCTCAAGGGCTCCGACTTCGACTTCGCGCTGCAGTTCGTCAACTACCGCTGAAGGAGACACGCGTGGCCCGCGACGCCATCCGGATGAGCCCCGACGAGATCGACGCCTTCCTTGCCGAGCGGAAGGTTATCCAGGTGGCCTCGATGGGCCCGAACGGCCGCCCGCACCTCGCCCCGCTGTGGTTCGTGCAGCGCCCGTCGCGTCACGACAGGCCGGTGCTGGCCACCTGGACCTACGCCAAGTCCCAGAAGGCGTTGAACCTGCACCGGGATCCGCGGGCCACCGTGCTGGTGGAGGACGGCGAGACCTATTCCCAGCTGCGCGGGGTCTCCATGGAATGCGACGTCACACTGCTCGAGGACTACGAGCCGACGCTGCAGATCGGCCTCGCCCTGGCCGAACGCTACGGCGCCGGCTACGAGGCCGAACGCACCGTCATCAACGCGGCGTTCGAGGCGCAGGCCCGCAAGCGGGTGGGCATCGTGCTCACCGCCACCCGGGTCGCCAGCTGGAACCACAACAAGCTCGCCGGCGCATACTGACGGGGGAACAGATGACCGGTTTCGGTATCCAGACCCTGCCCTACGGCGCGTTCCGCGTCGGCACCGAACCGGCCAGGATCGGCGTGGCCATCGGGGATTCCGTGCTCGATCTAGCCCCGGCGCTCGGCGACGACGTGTTCGCCGCTGCCACACTCAACCCGTTCCTCGCCCGCGGCCGGGCGGCGTGGACGCGGACCCGCGAGCGACTGCTGGAACTCCTCACCCACGAGGTGGCGCTGCAGGCGGCCGAGCCGCATCTGATTCCCCGTCAGGACGTCACGCTGTGCTTGCCGTTCGAGGTCGCCGACTACGTCGACTTCTACTCCAACGAACACCACGCGACCAACGTCGGGCGCATGTTCCGCCCGGACGCCGACCCGCTGCCGGTGAACTGGAAGTCGCTGCCCGCGGGCTACCACGGCCGCTCGGGCACCGTGGTGGTCTCCGGCACCCCGATCACCCGCCCGCTTGGCCAGTACCGCGGCCCGGACGGCGTCACCTTCGGGCCGGAGCCGAGGCTGGACATCGAGGTGGAGCTCGGCTTCGTGGTGGGCACCCCGACCACGCCGGGCACCCGGTTGTCCGCCGATGACCTGGCCGAGCACGTGTTCGGCGTGGTGCTGCTCAACGACTGGTCCGCGCGCGCCATCCAGGCCTGGGAGTACACCCCGTTGGGTCCGTTCCTCGGCAAGTCCTTCGCCACCTCGATCTCCCCGTGGGTCGTACCCGTGGACGCCCTGGACGCCGCACGCGTGCCGGCCCCGACGCAGGACCCCACGCCGTTGCCCTACCTGCAGCCGGCCGGTGCCGGCTTCGACATCAGCTTCGAGGTGCTGCTCAACGACACCGCAGTCAGCGCCCCGCAGTTCCGCGACCAGTACTGGACGCCGGGCCAGCAACTCGCCCACCTCACCGTGGGCGGCGCCCCGCTGCGCGTCGGTGACCTGTTCGCCTCCGGCACCGTGTCCGGGCCGCAGCGGGACCAGCGCGGCTGTTTCCTCGAGCTGTCCTGGAACGGCACCGAGCCGATTGCGCTGGCCGACGGCAGCACCCGCACGTTCCTCGCCGACGGTGACACGGTCACCATCCGCGCCACCGCGCCCGGCCCGGACGGCGGCCCGATCCACCTGGGCGAGGTCTCCGGCACCGTCTACTCGACCTGACGCTGCCTCAGATATCTCGGGTTACCACCGCATCATCGGCAGCGGGCGGTGCAGATGCCCCGCGGCGTACTTGGCGATGGCCGGCATGGCCACCGCCTTGTAGGCCTCGTTCATCGGGAACGTCGCACGTACCTCGACGACCAGCTTGCGTGGGATGCCGAAGCGCAGCTTGGTGAAGGTGACGTCGATCCAGTCGGCCTTGCGGCAGGCCTCCACCAGCTCCGCGTGCGCGCCGGTGTAGGAGCGCATCTTGTGATGGTTGTTGATCATCAGGTGCATTTCCTCGGTCCATTCCTCGCGCCCGATCTCCTTCAGGTGCACCGTCGCCAGCTCGCACGCCTTGCCCAGGTAGTCCAGGTCGCCGGTGAGGAAGAACGGCAGGTCGTGCAGCACCGTCATGATCGCCAGCTTGTGCTCCCGATGCGGCCGCGGTTCGGTGACGACGCGCGCCCAGTTCACCATCCGGTAGCAGTGCGCGCGGTAGCCCCAATAGCCCACGCCCAGGCCCTCGCGGTGCGGGTCGAGCAGGTCGTCGAGCACCGGCAGATCGGTGAGCACGCCGGTCGGCGAACAGCGGAAGGTATCGGGGTCCAACGCCATGGCGACATCCTCACTCCGGCCCATATCTACTCTCATTGAGAGTAGTTGTCGTCTAGGATCATGTCCATGCCCGTGACCACGTCGTCCTACGTTCTGCTCGGCCTGCTCTCGTTGCGACCGTGGACCGGCTACGAGCTGACCCAGCAGGTGCGCCATTCGCTGGCCCACGTGTGGCCGGCCTCGGAGGCCAACCTCTACCGGGAGCAGCAGCGCCTGGTCCGGCTGGGCTGGGCGGAGGTGACCGCCGAGGCGGCCGGTCGGGAGCGCACCCGCAAGCGCTACACGATCACCGCCGCCGGGCGTGCGGAGCTGACGGACTGGTTGGCCACCCCGCCCGCGCCACCGAGCATGGAGATCGAGTCCATGCTGCGGGTCTGGTTCGCCGACGCGGGCACCCCGGCGCAGTTCGCCGACGCCATGCGGCACGCCGCCGACGACGCCCGCGCCTCACTGGACCGGGTGGTGACGGTGTTCGCGCAGTACCTCGAGGGCGAGGGCGGGTTCCCGCAGCGCGCGCATCTCAACGCCATCGTCGGTGAGATGGTGGCCGATCTGTTCGGGCTCATCGAGTTCCGCTGCCGGCAACTGGCCACCGAGACGGAGTCCTGGCAGACGACCGCCGGCCACGGGCTGGACCACACCGCGCGGGCCCGCATGCAACGCGTGATCACGACCTACGGCCGCGCCCGGTAAGGCACCACGCAACCAGCGTCCAAGTACGTCAGTTGCGCCGGTCCTCCCTCAGTGCTGGTGACCGGCCATTTCCTCCAGCCGACGGATGCGGTCGGCCATCGGCGGGTGGGTGGAGAACAACTTCGAGACGGCGCCGGCCTTGAACGGGTTGGCAATCATCAGCGCGCTGGTGGTCTGCAGTTGCGGCTCGGGCGCCAGCGGGCGGGCCGCCACGCCGGCCTCCAGCTTGCGCAGCGCCGAGGCCAGCGCCAACGGGTCGTTGGTCAGTTCCGCACCGGACTCGTCGGCCTGGTACTCCCGCGAGCGGCTGATGGCCAGCTGGATCACGCTGGCCGCGATCGGACCGAGCAGCATGATGAGGATCGCCACCAACGGGTTCGGCCGGTCATCGTCGTCGCCGCCGCCCATCGGGATGAACATCGCGAAGTTGGCGACGAACATGATCACCGAGGCCATGGTCGCGGCCACCGAGGAGATCAGGATGTCGCGGTTGTAGACGTGGGAGAGTTCGTGGCCCAGTACCCCGCGCAACTCCCGCTCGTCCAGGATGCCGAGGATGCCCTCGGTGCAGCAGACCGCGGCATTGCGCGGGTTACGGCCGGTGGCGAACGCGTTGGGCGCCTGGGTCGGTGAGATGTACAGCGCCGGCATCGGCTGCTTGGCCGCGGTGGACAGCTCACGCACGATTCGATAGATCGCCGGGGCCTCGGCCTCGCTGACCGGCCGGGCGCGCATCGAGCGCAGCGCCATCTTGGCGCTGTTGAAGTAGGCGTAGCCGTTCATGCCGACGGCGAGGAAAAGCGCGATCACCAGGCCGCCGCGGCCGAAGATCGACCCGACGCCGATGATGATCGCCGAGAACAGACCCAGCAGCGCGGCTGTCTTGAGGCCGTTCATATGACGGTGCATAACCTGACTCCCACTGGGGTGCACAGCAAACGTTCCTTCATCATGAACGTACGCCGACCCCGCCGCGTTCCGGCACACCGGGGCCGGAGTATTCGCAGGTCAGCCCGGCTGAGTCGAGCCGTTCACGGTCAGTTGGTAAAGGGCGTAGCCGTCGACGAGTTCCTGGCCGTCGTCCTGGGTGACCACCGCGACCACCTGCGGGTAGGACGCAAACGCTTTGAGGTCCGCCGCGCCCAGCGTCAGCTCGAACCCCTGATAAGTCGCCACCATCGCCCGGTGAGCCTTGGCGTCCACCCCGACCAGGCGCACCGTCCAGCCCTGCACGCTCGGGCCGGGTTGGAAGCTCTGCGCCGGTAGCGTGCGCGCCCCGGTGAAGCTCAGTGAGCGCAGCGCGGCGCCGGGCAGGAACGTCGTGCCGTCCCGCAGCGCCACATAGTCCGCCCCGTTCGGCGCTGCGCCGGGCAAGGCGTAGGCGGAGGCTGCCTTCAGGTCCACCGAGGCGTCCAGGCTCCGGGTGGTGACCGCTCGGCGGTCGGCGCCGACCAGCTTGGCGCCCTTGGCCGAGACGAGGTGATCCAGCAGCGTCATCAGCTGGTAGTCATGCAGCAGGTCGAGAACCTTCTTGCCGGGGTCGTAGGAGTCCAGCAGACCCTGCACGCTGTCCAGGCCCTGGCGTTGTCCGTCGCGGTGCAGTGCGGAGATGAACGCGGCGCCGTAGTGGTCGTAGAGGTAGAGCATGAACGACCAGGCGTTGCCGTAGTCCGCGAGCACCTCGGAGTTGCTGCCCTCGTCGTTCCACACCGTCAGGGAGTTCTCCGGGCCGCCGCACGGAATCGGGTTGGGGTTCGACGGGCCCTTCACCAGGCCGTAGCCCTGGAAGCAATAGATGTGCGCCTCCGCACGGGCCTGGTGCACCGAAAGACTCGGGTGTGCGTAGCCGACCAGCGCCTCGGCCATGTCGGACAGGCCCTCGTTGACCCAGGTCTTCTCCTGCTCGTCCTGGTAGGACTCCAGCAGGTGCTGGTACTCGTGCGCGAACGTCGCCTCGTACAGCCGCGGCCGGGCGGGCCGGCTCTGGCAGATGTCCTTGCTCGGCGCATCGGCCGGCTGGTCGCCGGTGCGGTGCGCCCAGTCGAACGCGTCGATGGTCATCACGTTGCGGTTGGTGAGCTGGTTGAAGATCGGCGCGAAGAACCCGGCGATGTAGGTGCGGTTGTGCGCGAAGTCGTAGAAGTTGGGGTCGCGGACGTTGTCCACCAAGGTGACCGTGGAATCCCCGTCGCCGCGGAAGTCCACGCCCAATGCCGGAAGCTGGCCGAGGGACAACGTGCCGTCCTCGCTGGGCGCGATGCTGAACAGCTTCGACTCGACCGGCAGCATCCGGTTGGTGAACTCGTTGACCAGTTGCTGTGCCTGCGCGGCGGTGACCACGGTCGGGTCGGCCTTGGTGGCCCGGCAGTCCCCGGCCGGGAACTGGGTGCCGGAGGACTTGTCATCGGAGCCGCTGGCCACCCAGACCTCGATCTTCGGGCCCTTGGCCAGCAGCGTGTACTGCTTGAGGTAGATGCCGACCACCGGGATGCCGGTGTCGCCGGTGTCGTCCAACGCGGGCCATTGCCGTACCGCACCTACCGCCGGCGTCGGCTGAGCCACCGGGCCACTCGCACCGCGGCGGGACAGCACCGCCCGGGCGCCCGCCTCGTCGAGGGTGTCCGTGCCCAACGCGGCGGCCAGCTGCGGGGACAGGTGGTAGGTCAGATCGGCGGGCAACTCCCCGACCACGCCGGGATCGTGCGGATCCACCCCGGGATCGGCCGCCCGGGCCTGCGGGCCCGCGACCAACACCGGGGAGCAGACGGCCAGCGCGGCGATGACCACCAGCGTCCGCCGGAACCGGCCTGTGACCTGCATCGATGGCCCCTTTGCGAACGGTCGTATGCGGGTATGACCGCCATGTCCGCCAACGCGTGGTTTGGGCGAGTGTAGGTCGGCCCGGGCGCCTTCGTGGGTCGTTCCGGGAACCTCCGCAGCGGTGACGGCTTGCCCAATTCGTGAAGAACGCGGGATTGCTCCCGTATACGGGTTGGCGGAATGTGTCCGAAGGGGTTGACTCGGCACACAACGGGTCCACCCAACAGGATCCGGCCTCGTCGCGACCAGGAGTGGCTGCCCCCGTGAGTGCAGAGTTCGATATCGACGCGGTCCCTGCTGCGCCGCTCACCCACGACGTGGCCTTCGAGCCCCCGGTTCTGTTCGACCCGGCCGTCGCCGACCGGCCCATCTCGACGCCGTGGGACGACTTCGTCGCGCCGGACGAGGCGGAGCACGCGGCGCACCTGGAGATGTTGCGCCGGGCCTACCAACGGCACGAGCAGCGGCTGGCCCGAATGCGGCTCTACTCGTACTGCATGACGCTGTCCGCGTGCGTATTCGCACTGATGACGTTCATGTACGTGACGCAGGGCGAGGCCGATCGGGACGGCACATTCATCAGCCTGGGCACCGCGTTCGGCGCGATGACGATCTTCCTGCTCTGGGGCGCCGTTCGGGTGACCCGGGTCGGCGAGGCCCCCTACCGCAGCTGAGCGTCCTCGCCCCTGCGCCGGGTGTTTGACGTCGCTCGTCCGCAGCTGCCCGGTTGGTCCCCCGAAAGGGCTATTCGCGTTGCCGCGCGTCGACGGCGCTCCGTTCACTGGGGTCTCGACATCTTCCGCACGGAACGCGATGGGAGCCCCCCGAATGTCTCCTCGATCCCGCAAGGCTGCGCTGGTCGCCATTTTGGCCGCGCCGATCAGCCTGGTGCTGGGCCACGGCCTGGCCAACGGCGCCACCACCTCGCTGGTCGCGGCCGACGTCGCCTCCGTCGCGACCGTCCCGGCCGACGACCCGGCGCCCACGACCGATGACGGCGACGGCGCCCAGGCCGCACCGTCCGACGGCTTCGGTGGCGACCCGACGAGCCAGGCTCCGCAGGCCGGCCCGGCTGCCCCGGCGGCCGATCCCACCGACCCCGGCATGCCCGCCGACCCCGGCGCGCTGCCCGCCGGCGGCGATGACGACGGCTTCCCCGGCGGTCCCGGCGGCGCCTCGATGCCGGCCGACCCGAGCGGCGGTGCGGCCGGCGCCGACGGCGCCCGGGCCAACGGCGTGCCCGCGCCGGGCGGCGGCGAGGCCAACAGCGCGCCCTCGCCGGGCGGCTCCGAGGACGGCAGTGGCGTCGAGCCGACCCAAGGCGCGACCGATTCCGGCGCCGAGGCCGGCAGTGCCATCAACCCGAACGGCGACGCGCCGGCATCGAGCGGCGACCAGTCGAACAACGTCGGCGCCGCACCGGACGCCGCCAGCCCGCAGAACGCTCCGGTGGACCCGCAGGCTCCTTCCGCTCAGCCCGCAGCCCCGGCAGCGCCCGCAGCTCCGGCAGCGCCCGCCGCTCCGGCCCCGGCCCAGTCCAGCAGCCCGGATCAGATGACCGGAGCGATTGCGGGCGGTTCGGGCTCGGACGGGCAGGACGGCGCAGCAGGCAGCGCGATGTCGTCCGGCTCGAGCAACCAGAGCGGCGAACAGTCCGGCGCCGCGGCGCCCGCCGCGAACAACGGTGACTCCAGCGCCGACTCCGGCAGCGCGCTCAACCCGGCCGCCGGTTCGCCGCAGTAAGCGATCGGCCGGATTCCGGCCCGACCTCACGGACTCCGGGTGGCATTGCCACCCG
>DASXPS010000019.1 GCA_036493475.1 Sporichthyaceae bacterium
CGGATTGGACCGAACGGGTTGCCCCGCGATGTTTCAGGCGTTGCGCTCGTACACGCCGAACGGCTCGAAGTCGTACACCTTGCCGTTGACCTGAAGGTCGTCGACCGCACCCACGTAGGAGTAGTCAGAACCCTTGCCGACCGACAGCGTCGAGATCGTCGCGTGCGGCGCGGCGGCGTTGATCTGGGCCAGCGTGCATGGCGTGCCCAGGGTGCAGCCGGTCGCCGTGCCGGTGCTGCCGGTGAAGTACCAGCGGCCTTCCGCATCGTCGGTGGCGTCGATCTTCGAGAACTTGCCCACGGCGACCCCGGCGCCGTTCGGGATGAACACGAGCGAGGCGTAGGTCTTGGTCCCACCCGCCGTCAGCGCACCGGGAACGACCTCGAGGCGGAGCAACGGCAGGTTGCCGACGTCGCCGTGAGCGGCGTCGATGTTCTCCTGGGTCTGGTAGGCGTAGTAGGAGAGGTCGGTCAGGTCGGCCACGTTCTGGCCGACGAAGTCCACCTCGTTGCCGAAGTCGACCTTGGTGTTGGCCTCGGTGGAGATCTGCAGGCTGCCATCACCGTCAACCGGCTTCAGGTTGTTGCCGAACGCGGACTCGAACGGACCCGAGCGCAGCGTGGCCGAGCCACCCGGCGTGGTGTTGCGGTCGATCTCGCCCCAGTTCGGGCCCACGTAGGTGGCGTCCTTGCCGTCCGCGCCGGCCGCACCGGTCGCACCGGTCGCACCGGTCGCGCCGGTGGTGCCGTTGGTGCCGGCGGCGCCGGTCGCACCGGTGGTGCCGTTGGTGCCGTTGGCACCGGCGGCGCCGGCCGCGCCGGTCTGGCCCTTGAGCAGGTTCTGCGCACCGTAGGTCAGGTCGTTGTGCGTGATGGTGTGGTTCTCGATGTCCTTGCCGGTGAGCGAGCCGTTTTCGATGTCCACGCCGTGCAGCGAGCCGTTCTCGATGTCCGCGCCGGTGACCGAGCCGTTCTTGATGTCCGAGCCGGTGATGAACGCGTGTGCGCCCGCGGTCCCGGCAGTGCCCAACGCGACCACGGCAGCAATCGCGCCGACGGTCAGGACAGGACGACGAACCTTCATTAGTGATTCCCCCGAAATAGTGTGTGTCCCGGCAGTTGCCTCAACACCCACTCAGACGCCTAGGCCTGCGCAATCGACGCGTACTACCGGTCAATGTCCGCTCGACCGGACGGTCGATTCCAGATGAAGGCCGGCCGGCCGTTCTCCCGGGCCGGCCGGTCCTAGGCTCAACACATGGTCAATCTGACGCGGATCTACACCAAGACCGGCGACGACGGCAGCACGGCGCTGGGCGACTTCTCCCGCACCGACAAGAACGACCCGCGCCTGGTGGCCTATGCCGACGTGGACGAGGCGAACAGCGCGATCGGCGTGGCCATCGCACTGGGCGACCTGCCCCCGGACCTGGTCACGCTGCTGACCCGCATTCAGAACGACCTGTTCGACGTGGGCGCCGACCTGTGCAACCCGATCAGCGAGAACCCCGCCTATCCCCCACTGCGCATCGCCGAGGCCGACATCGAACGGCTCGAGACGGCCTGCGACTCCTACAACGACGCGCTACCGAAGCTGAAGAGCTTCATCCTGCCCGGCGGTACCCCAGGCGCGGCGCTACTGCACGTGGCCCGCACCGTCACTCGCCGCGCCGAACGCGCCGCCTGGGCGGCCAAGCAGGCCCATCCGGACAGCACCAGCGCGCTGCCCGCGAAGTACCTCAACCGGCTGTCGGACCTGCTGTTCATCCTCGGCCGGGTGGCCAACCCGGACGGCGACGTGCTCTGGGTGCCCGGCGCCAACCGCTGACCGGGCCCCAACTAACGAGGGCCGACGGGTGTTGCCCGCCGGCCCTCGTCGTCCATGCGCCTATTTGGCGAGACTCAGGAACGTTTCCCAGCGCTTCTTGTCACGCAGCGCTCCGCGGCGCCGCTCGGTGTTGTCGCCGGCCGCCTCGATCTCCTGCTCGGCGGCCCGAAGCCGCTCCCGCAACGCTTCGGCGTCCAGCTTGGCCACCGGGGTCACCTCTTCGACCAACAGCAACGCCTGGTTGTCGCCCACCTGCAGGTAACCCTCGGACTGGGCGAACCGCTCCACCTCGCCCTCGCCGGAGTGCAGGCGCAGCTCGGTCGGCTCGAGGGTGGCCAATAGCGGCGCGTGCCGAGCCATCACACCGATCAGGCCGACCGTGGTCCGGGTGGACACCATCTCCAGCTCGCCGTTGAAAACTTCACCCTCCGGGGTGAGGATCCTCGTCGGGAACTTGGCGTGCGCCATCAGGATTCGCCGCGAGCGTCTTTGACCACCTGGTCGATGGTGCCCTTCATGTAGAAGGCCCGCTCCGGCAGGTCGTCGTGGGTGCCGGCGAGGATCTCCTTGAAGCCGCGGATCGTCTCGGCGATCGGGACGAACACGCCCGGCGTTCCGGTGAACTGCTCGGCCACGTGGAACGGCTGGGAGAGGAATCGCTCGAGCTTGCGCGCCCGGGTAACGACGATCTTGTCCTCGTCGGAGAGTTCGTCGATGCCGAGGATGGCGATGATGTCCTGGAGTTCCTTGTAGCGCTGGAGCACCTGCTTGACCTCGTTGGCCACCTGGAAATGCTCGGCGCCGAGGATGTCCGCCTTCAGGATCGTCGAGGTCGAGTCCAGCGGGTCGACGGCCGGGTAGATGCCCTTCTCGGCGATGGACCGGGAAAGCACGGTGGTCGCGTTGAGGTGGGCGAAGGCCGAGGCCGGCGCGGGGTCGGTGAGGTCGTCGGCGGGAACGTAGATCGCCTGGACGGAGGTAACCGAACCCTTGCGGGTGGAGGTGATCCGCTCCTGCAACTCGCCCATCTCGGATTCCAGCGTGGGCTGGTAACCCACCTGGGAGGGCATCCGGCCGAGCAGCGCGGAGACCTCGGAACCGGCCTGGACGAACCGGAAGATGTTGTCGATGAAGAGGAGCACGTCCTGGCCCTCTTGGTCACGGAAGTATTCCGCCATCGTCAGACCGGTCAGCGCCACGCGCATACGGGCGCCGGGCGGCTCGTTCATCTGACCGAAGACCAACATGGTCTTGTCGATGACGCCGGATTCCTTCATTTCCAGCCACAGGTCGTTGCCCTCACGGGAGCGCTCGCCCACGCCGCAGAACGCGGACAGACCACCGTGCTGCTGCGCCAGGTTGTTGATGAGCTCCTGGATGATGACGGTCTTGCCGACACCGGCGCCGCCGAACAGGCCGACCTTGCCGCCCTTGGCGTACGGGGCCAGCAGGTCGATGACCTTGATGCCGGTCTCGAACATCTCGGTGGTCGGGGTGACCGCCTCGATGGTCGGGGCGGCACGGTGGATCGGCCAGCGCTCGATGTCCGCCGGGATCTCCACGCCCTCGTCGAGCGGTTCACCCAGCAGGTTGAAGATGCGGCCCAGCGTCGCCCGACCGACCGGCACGGTGATCGGGGCCTTGGTGTCGATGATCTCGGCGCCGCGCGCCAGACCGTCGGTGGTGTCCAGCGCGACGGCGCGGACGCGGTCGTCACCGAGGTGCTGCTGGACCTCGCAGACCAGGAACTCGCCCTCGACGGAGCCCTCCGGGCGCCGGACGTTGATCGCGTGGTTGATCTCGGGGAGTGCATCAGGGAACACCGCGTCGATCACAACGCCCTGGATGGCTTCGATCCGTCCGATGTTCTCGGTGGTGGTGGTGGTCACCGGTGTGCTCCTTGTCGTAACTGCGGTCATGAAACACCCTCGGCCCCGGCGACCACTTCCATGATCTCCTGGGTGATCGCGGCCTGCCGCGCCCGGTTCATCTGCAGCGTCAGGTCCTGGATCAGTTCTTTGGCGTTGTCCGAGGCGTTGCGCATGGCGGTCATCCGCGAGCCGTGCTCAGACGCGGTGGACTCCAACAACGCCCGATAGATCGAGATCTCGACGTAGTCCGGGACGAGCCGCTTGAGCACGTCGATCGCGCCGGGCTCGTACTCGGGACGCGCCCGCAGGCCCGCCTGCTCGTCGGAGTTCTCCTCGGCAGCGTCGCCGCCCGCGCTGACGGTGGCCTTCGCCAACGGGAGCAACGTCTCCCGCTGCACCAACTGGACGATCGCCGAGCGGTACCCGTTGTAGAAGACCTCGACCTGGTCGACCTCGTCGTCCAGGAAGGCGGCGACCACACGGCGGCCGATGCGGCGGGCGTCGTCGTAGGCGGGGCGGTCGGTGAAGCCGGTGAAGCTCTCCACCAACGGCAGGCCGCGGAACGTCAGCGACGAGGCTACGCGCCGGCCCGAGGCGAAGTAGACGACCTGGCGGCCGGCGGCCTGGTGCTCCTTACCCGCCGCGATGCCCGCCCGCACGATGTTGGAGTTGAACGCGCCGGCCAGGCCGCGGTCCCCCGCCACCAGCAGGATGCCGACCGTGCGCACCTCCGCGTGCTCGGAGAGCAGCGGCACGCCCTGCACGGACCCTGCAACCTCCGCGGCACGACGGGTCATCAACCGGATCCCGCTCGCGTACGGCCGCAGCGCCTCGATGCGCATCTCGGCGCGACGCAACCGCGCGGCGGCGACCATCGCCATCGCGCTGGTGATCGTCTCGATGTTCTTGACCGAGGCGACCCGGTTACGCACGTCCCGCTGTGACGCCGGCATGCTCAGCCGGCCCGGGAGGCAACGGGAACGTTGTCCGCGATGGGCAGGCCCTCTTCGTCGAGGTCGTAACCGAAGTCATCGGCGAACTGCTTCACCGCAGCCTTGATGCGGGACTCGACGTCTTCGTTCCACTGCCCGTCCGCGATCTGCTTGAGCAGATCGGATTGGCCGCCCCGCACGCGCTCCTGCAGTTCCTGCAGGAACTTCTCCACCTTCTCGACCAGGATGCGGTCCAGGAAGCCGTTGGTGGCCGCGTAGATCTGGACAACCTGCTCCTCGACCGGCATCGGGGCGCGCTCGGCCTGGTTCAGGGTCTTCACCAGACGCTCACCACGGGCCAGCGTGCGCTTGGTGTCGGCGTCGAGGTCGGAGCCGAACTGGGCGAAGGCCTGCAGCTCGCGGTACTGGGACAGCTCGCCCTTCAGCCGACCGGCGACCTTCCGCATCGGCGTGATCTGCGCACTACCGCCCACCCGAGAGACGGAGATACCGACGTTGATGGCGGGCCGCACACCCGAGTAGAACAGCCGCGGCTCGAGGAAGATCTGACCGTCGGTGATGGAGATGACGTTGGTCGGGATGTAGGCCGAGACGTCACCTGCCTGCGTCTCGATGATCGGCAGCGCGGTCAGCGATCCGCCGCCGGGAATCTTCTCTCCGGTCCGCGGATCCTTCACCTCGTCGGCCAGCTTGACCGACCGCTCCAGTAGCCGGGAGTGCAGGTAGAACACGTCGCCGGGGTACGCCTCGCGGCCCGGCGGGCGGCGCAGCAGCAACGACATCTGCCGGTACGCGTAGGCGTGCTTGGTGAGGTCGTCGTAGATCGCGAGCGCGGCCTGGCCCTTGTAGAGGAAGTACTCCCCCATCGCGCAGCCGGCGTAGGGCGCGAGGAACTTGATCGGCGCGGCCTCGTCGGCCGCGGCCATCACGATGATCGTGTTCTTCAGCGCACCGGCCTCTTCCAGCACCCGGGCCAAACCGGCGACGGTGGCCTTGCGCTGACCGATGGCGACGTAGACCGAGATCAGGTCGCGGTCCTTGTTGTTGATGATCGTGTCGACCGCGATGGCGGTCTTGCCCGTGCCGCGGTCGCCGATGATGAGCTCACGCTGACCACGGCCGATGGGAATCATCGAGTCAACGGCCTTCAGACCGGTGAGCATCGGTTCGCGGACCGGCTGGCGGTAGACGACGCCCGGTGCCTTGAACTCGACCGGCCGCATCTCCGCCGCGCGGATCTCGCCCTTTCCGTCGAGCGGGTTGCCCAGCGGATCCACGATCCGACCGAGCAGCTCCTCCCCCACGGGAATCTCGAGCAGGCGCTTGGTGCGCTTGACGGTGTCGCCCTCAACGATCTTCTTCCAGTCGCCGAACAGCACGGCACCGACGTTGTCGGACTCGAGGTTCAGCGCCAGGCCGGTGACGTCGTGCGGGAACTCGAGCATCTCGAAGGACATGCAGTTCTCGAGCCCATGGATGCGGCAAATGCCGTCGGCGACGGACAGGACGGTGCCCACCTCGGCAAAGTCCGCGCTCGCGGCGTCGAGGCCTTGAATGCGGTTCTTCAGAATTGAGGTGATCTCGTCCGCGTTGATCTTCACTGGATTACTCCTTGACCGACGACGCCAAGGGCGATCCGATGCGCGCCTTGGAGACCTGCTTGCGAAGTTGGTTGAGACTGCTCTTGATCGACGCGTCCATGACGAGGTTGCCCACGCGGAGCACCATCCCGCCGACGACCTCCGGGTCGACCACCGTGGTCAGCTGGATCCGGTTACCGGTTTCCCGGCCGATGCGTTCGCCAATGCTGGCCACCGTCGCCTCGTCCAGCGGCACCGCGGTGGTGACCTCCACCGGGAGCACCTTCATCTCGACGTCCCAGAGCTGGTCGAACCGCTCCCGGATCCGGGAGAGTTCCGGCATCCGGTGCCGCTCGATCAGCGCCTCGAGGAAGTTCATGAATGTGGGGTCCGCGTCGACCACCGCGCGCTTGGCGCCGTTGATCTTTTCCGCGGTGGAGAAGTTCGGCGAGAAGAAGAAGAGCTGGAACTCCCAGTTGCTGGTGAGCGCCGTGTCGAACTGGGCCAGCTGTTCCTTGATCACGTCGAGGACATCCGACTCGGACGCGGCCTCGAACAGCGCCCGCGCGTAGACCTGTGCGACCTGTGCCATCAGTTCTCGTGGGCCCGCCCGCCCGCCAGGGCGGAGAAGTCGAGGTCGGACAGCGCGTCCTGGACCAGCTGGCGCTGGTCCGCCTCGGTGAGGGTCTTGCGGGTGACCCGCTCGGTGGCCAGCACG
Source organism: Sporichthyaceae bacterium (assembly GCA_036493475.1). Lineage (NCBI taxonomy): Bacteria > Bacillati > Actinomycetota > Actinomycetes > Sporichthyales > Sporichthyaceae > Sporichthyaceae bacterium. Next base: position 6,950 of record DASXPS010000019.1, read on the forward strand.
GTGAGCTCCGCGACGTCGCGCATAATCTCGTCGAGCATGCGACGGCTCTCCGCCTCGATGTCCCGGCGCGTCTGCTCCAGCATCTGCTCGCCCCGGGTTTGGGCCGAGGTACGGGCCTCCGCCTCGACCGTGGCCGCCGCCTGCCGGGCGCGCTCGACGATGTCGTCGGCCTGCTGGCGGGCCTCCGCCAGACGCTCGCGGTACTCGACGAGGAGTGCCTCCGCCTCCTGACGCGTCCGGGCGGCCGCGTCGATCTCCTCCTCGATGGCGGCCTGACGCCGGTCGAGGGCCGCCCGGATCTGCGGGAAGACCGCCTTGGTCAGCACGACCAGGCTCACCGAGAAGACGACCAACGTCCAGATCGTCATCCCCACGTTGGGGGTGATCAGCCAGGTGCTCCCCTCCGCCTGGAGGGTGTCAGCACTCTTCGCGAGCAACACGTCGGCCAACTCCTAGCTGATTTAGAGGAAGAAGGCGATGAAGCCGCCGACGAGGCCGTAGAAGAAGCAGGCCTCGGTCAGGGCGAAGCCCAACCACTGGGTGGAGGCAATCTCGTTGCGCATCTCGGGCTGGCGAGCCGTGGCCTCGACGACCGAGCCGAACAGCGAACCGATACCGGCACCGGCTCCGGCCGCGCCACCGCCCGCGCCAACACCGAGCGCGATGGCCCGACCGGCCTTCTGCCCGATCGTGGTGTTGTCACCGCCGGTTACCTCGGCGGCGACGTTGAGGGCTTGCAGAATCTGCGACATGGATTTCCTTCTGGGCTAGTGGCTGTGGGTCGCACTGCCGATGTACATGGCGGTGAGGATGGCGAAGATGAAGGCCTGCAGGCCGGCGATCAAGACGGCCTCGAACAGATAGATCGCGATACCGAGGGGCAGGGTGAGCCACCCCAGGTAGGGCCGTCCGAGCAGCACCGCCATGTTGCCCCCCATGAAGTCGATCAGGAGGTGGCCGGCGAGCAGGTTGGCCCACAACCGGACGGTCAGCGAGAGCAGCCGCAGGAAGTTGGAGAGCATCTCCAGGGGGTAGAGCATGAACAACATGCCCTTGCTGACACCGGAGGGCACGAGGCTCTTGATGTAGCCGATCGGGCCGTGCGCCTTCACGCCCTCGTAGTTGAAAACGAGCCAGACCCCGAGCGCCAGGATGAGCGGCACGGCCACGTTGGTGTCCGCGGCGTAGAGCTGGAAGGACGGGAACTTCCCGCCGAAGATCTTCTCCGCCGAATTGACGGGCAGCGGGATGTACCCGAGCAGGTTGGTGACCAGGATGAACACGAACAGGGTCCCGACCAGGGGGAACCACTTCTTGGCCAGGCGCTCGTCCATGTTGTCGCGGGTCATGCTGCGGATCAGGTCATAGAACGCCTCGACCGCCGTTTGCACCCGGTTGGGCCGCATCGTCATCTTCTTGGCGACCCACAGCAGGATGCCGAGTGTGACGGCCGTGGTGAGCAGCAGGTAGAGGACGCCCTTGTTGAACTCGACGGGCCCGACGATCTTGAACCACCGGTCGAGGTGGAACGGCTGAACGATGTTGAACTCTTCGTTCTTCGTGCCGCTCAGGCCCCAGGTGGCGATGATCAGCACGAAGCCGAGGATGTACACGCCCACGGCCAGCAGGCCGACCTTCTTCACGGTGCTCATCCCGGCCTTCGAGCTCTGCTCGGGCTCGGGCTCGGGGCTCGGCCGCGTCTCGGTGGGCATCTCGGACTGAAGCGTCATGCGGCAGCCTTACGTCGAGCGGGCGGTCCGGACAGCAGCCGGACGATAAACGCGACGGAGTACGCGGCGAGGATCACGACCGATGCGGTAAGCCCGTCGGAGCGTCCACCGACGACAGCCGAGAGGACGATCACGCCTGCCAGCAACCAGATCCGCCCGAAGGCCTCGAACAGGTTCGCGGCCAACTGCTTGATCGGGTCCTTCGCCCTGCGGATCAAGCGCCGGTCGAACACCGCGACCAACCGCTGCAGGATCCACCCGCCGGCGCCGAGCACGAAGCCGGGCTCGGGTGCGTCCAGCACCAGCGCCGGCACCACTGCGACCGCCACCAGCAGCAGGTCCAGGTTTCCCCACAACACCGCCCTGCGGCTGACGAGGGGCGCGTGCGCGTCTGTCGGCGCGTCAGCGTCCATCGCCACGTCGGAAGTCAAGCCAAACCCTTTCAGGAAGGCGGCACCGGTGCCAGAATTGCGCGGCCGGCAACGGGCCACGCTTACGAGGTGGGAAACTACCATCCGTTAACGGGGTGTTTTGCCGCGGGGTGGGAGGCCCGGATCACATCTGGGCGTGCCCCGACAGGGGGGTCGGCGGGGGTGCGTCCGCGGACTCGGGGCGCAGTGGACCGCGCAGTAACAACAGGCCCACCACGACCAGAGCCACCATCGCCAACAAGGCCCACAGCGCGACGCCCAGCAGGGACAGGCCGAGCACGCCCCAGGCGATCAACGCCGACCAGAAGTACATGATCAGCACCGCCCGGCGGTGCGAATGGCCGATCTGCAACAGGCGGTGGTGCAGGTGCTGCTTGTCCGGGGCGAACACGGAACGACCGGACCGGGCGCGACGGATCACCGCCAACACCATGTCCAGGAACGGCGCGGCGACCGCGGCCAGCGGCAGCAACAACGGCAGCAACGCCGGGGACAGGTTCTCCGTATCCACCGCCCCGAAATCGATCTGACCGGCGAAGCTGACCGTGGACGCGGCCAGGATCAGCCCGATCAGCATGGAGCCGGAGTCGCCCATGAAGATCCGGGCCGGGAAGAAGTTGTGCGGCAGGAAGCCCAGGCAGATGCCGGCCAGCAGCGCGGAGAACAGCGAGGGTGAGATCGCCCGGTCGAAACCCTGGTGCACGGCCAACACGTAGGTGTAGGTGAAGAACGCCGAAGCTGCGGTCAGCGCGATGCCGGCGAGCAGACCGTCCAGGCCGTCCACGAAGTTCACCGCGTTGACGGTGGCCACCACGATCAGCACCGAGAGCAGCGTGCCGGTGGTGGAGTCCAGCACGATCGTCGTGCCGGGGACGGGCAGGTAGGTCATCTGAATGCCCATCACCACCATCACGCCCGCGGCCAGCACCTGCCCGGCGAACTTGGTCAGCGCGTCCAGTCCCCACCGGTCGTCGACCGCGCCGAGCAGGCAGATCAGCGAGCCGCCGGCCAGCAGCGCCCAGGGGTCGCGGGAGTTCGCGAACAGCTCGCTGGACAGGAACGGCAGCTGGGAGGCCACCGCGACCGCGGCGATCAACCCGATGAGCATCGCGATGCCGCCCAGCCGCGGGGTCGGCGCGGCGTGCACGTCCCGGTCGCGGACCTCGGTCATCGCACCCACGGCGTGACCGGCGCGGCGGATGAGCCCGGTGGTCAGATAGGTCGCCGCCGCGGCGACCAACAGGACCAACAGGTACTCACGCACCTGTCAGTTATCCCATTAAGAAGGTGAGCGCAGGCTCAGCCGACGGCGCCGAGTCGCCCGACCCGGTCGGCGGCCAGCAGACCGACGAAGGCACTGAGGCATTCGCTGATCTCCTCGACGCACAGCCGGAACACGTGCAACGGCGCGCCGTAGGGGTCGGCGATGTCGTCGTCCACCGGCAGGGTGGCCACGTGCTCGCGGCGCGCCGCGATGCGGGCCACCAACGCCCGGGCCCGGGCCGGTGCCGCGTCCGGCAGATCGCTGGTGTCCAGGCCCGCGGCGAGCCGGGCGAACTCGCGCAGGGTGAAGGCCCGGCCCACGGCATGCGGATCGAGCAGGGTGACCTGGTGGCGCTGCTCGGCCGAACCGGTGAGCACCAGGTCGGCCACCGCCAGGTGTTCGGGCAGCAGTTCGCGGGCCACGAACGCGGTGTGGCGTATCCCGCGCTCCATCAACATCTGGCGGGCGTGCGGCTCCATGGACGCGCCGTCGTGGCCCCAAGTGCCGGCACTGGACATCCGGAACGCCCCGGCCGCGTCGCCCAGCGCCACGTCGAGGTCGTGCTCGGCGATACGTTCGGCGAGCGGGGAGCGGCATACGTTGCCGGTGGAGACGAACAGGACTTCGAACCGACCCGTCATCCGAGAACTTCCAGGTCCGCGGCAACCGAACGCAATTCCTCGGCGGACACCGCGCCCACCCGCAACAAGCGAGGGCGCCCACTGGTGACGTCGATGATCGAGGAGGGCTGGGAGTCGCTGGTGGGCCCCCCGTCCAGGTACACCTCGACCCAGTCCCCCAACTGGTCCTCCGCCTCCTCCGCGGTGGTGGCGGCGTCCTGTCCGGACAGATTCGCGCTGCTCACCGCCAGCGGACCGGTGGCACGCAGCAGTTCCAGGGCCACCGCGTGCAGCGGCATCCGCACCGCGACCGTGCCGCGGGTCTCGCCGAGATCCCACATCAAGGTGGGCTGCTGGTGGCAGATCACTGTCAACGGGCCCGGCCAGAACGCGGCCACCAGGTCCCGGGCGATGTCCGGGATGTTCGCCGCGATGCCGTCCAGGGTGCGCACCGAGCCGATCAGTACCGGTACGGGCATGTCCCGCCCACGGCCCTTGGCCAGCAACAGACGGGCCACCGCCTCGGCGGAGAAGGCGTCCGCACCGAGCCCGTAGACGGTGTCGGTGGGCAGCACCACCAGGTCGCCCTGGGCAACCGCGGCCGCGGCGGCCGTGATGCCCTCGACCCGTGCCTCCGGGTCCGCACAGTCAAACGATCGCGACATGCAGTGACCTTTCGATGCGTGCCGGCGAGTGGGGAAAACCCTACGGCCAATCGGTGATGCGGGGCCAATCCGGTCGGTGTTCAGATCCGCAGGGCGGTGAGGTATCGATCCCGTCCGGCCAGGTCCGGGTGATCGGCCACGGCCCGCCAACGACCCGATGCGCGGAACACGCCGGGTGCGCTGCTGCCCTGCACATCGGCGTGTTCGACGGCCACCAGTCCGCCGGGTCGCAGCAACACCCCGGCCCGCGCCTCGACGGCGCGGATCATGTCCAGGCCGTCCTCGCCGCCGCCCCACAGAGCCGACGCCGGATCGTGGTCGCGCACCTCGACGGCCACGGATTCCCACGCCTGCAGGGGAATATATGGCGGGTTGCTGATTACCGCGTCCACCGTGCCGGCCAGTTCCTCCAGTGCGGTGCGCGCGTCGGCCAGGTGCAACAAGACGCCGGAGCCGGCTAGATTACGAACCGCCCAGTCGTGCGCCACGGGGTCCGCCTCGACCGCGTGCACCCGCGCCCCGGGCACCTCGGTGGCAATCGACAGGGCGATCGCCCCCGACCCGGTGCACAAATCCACCACCAGTGGTTTCTCCGGACCGCCCCGGAGGTGATCTATAACCTGATCCACCATCATTTCTGTCTCGGGCCGGGGCACGAAGACGCCGGGCCCGACCGCGAGGGACAGATAACGAAAGTGCGCCAGGCCGGTCAGGTGCTGCAGCGGTCGTCGTTGTTCCCGGGCCGTAATCAACGTCTCGTAGGCCGCCGCGTCGAGCTGGTCATGGCGCAGGAGTTCGGTCCGGTCCACGCCGAGCAGGTGCGCGGCCAACTCCTCCGCGTCGAACCGCGGCGAACCCACCCCCGCCGCGGCCAATCTGGCCGTCGCTGCGTCGACCGCCGCGCGCAGATCCTCAGTCATCGTCCCCCGCGGACAACGCCGCGGCCTGGTCGGAGTCCACGCAGGCTCCGATGATCGCGTCCAGGTCACCGTCGAGGACCTGGTCGAGGTTGTACGCCTTGAAGTTCACCCGGTGGTCGGAGATCCGGTTCTCCGGGAAGTTGTAGGTGCGGATGCGCTCGGAGCGGTCCACGGTGCGCACCTGGGAACGGCGGGCATCGGCGGCATCCTTGTCGGCTTCCTCTTGAGCCACCGCGAGTAACCGCGCGCGCAGGATGCGCATCGCCGAATCCTTGTTCTGCAGTTGGCTTTTCTCGTTCTGGCAGGACACCACGATGCCCGTGGGCACGTGGGTCAGCCGCACCGCGGAGTCGGTGGTGTTCACCGACTGCCCGCCGGGACCCGACGAGCGGAACACATCGACCCGGATGTCGTTCGGGTTGAGGTCGATTTCGACATCCTCGGCCTCGGGTAGCACCAGCACCCCGGCGGCCGAGGTGTGGATGCGCCCCTGCGACTCGGTGACCGGCACCCGCTGCACACGGTGCACCCCGCCCTCGTACTTCAACCGCGCCCAGACCCCAGCGCCGGGTTCGGCATGGCGGGCCTTCACCGCGATCGAGACATCCTTGTATCCGCCGAGGTCGGATTCCTGGGATTCGAGCACCTCGGTCTTCCAACCCTGCCGCTCCGCGTAGCGCAGGTACATCCGCAGCAGGTCGCCCGCGAACAGGGCGGATTCCTGCCCGCCCTCCCCCGCCTTGATCTCGACGATCACGTCCTTGTCGTCCAGGGGGTCGCGCGGGATCAGCAGATGGCGCAATTTCTGGGCAAGTTCGTCGCGGGCGACCTCCAGGGCCGGGATCTCCGCACGGAAGGAGTGGTCCTCATCGCCGAGTTCAGTGGCCGCAGCCACGTCGTCGTCAGCGTGTGACCAGGCGGTGTAGGTGGCCACGATCGGCGAGAGTTCGGCGTAGCGCCGGCCGTATTTCTTGGCGACCGCCGGGTCGGCGTGCACCGCCGGGTCGGCCATCTTCTTCTCGAGCTCGGCATGCTCGTTCAGTAGCTCGGTGACCGCCTCGAACATCTCGCGCCCCTCGTTCCGGTTCGGCAGCAAACACAACGCCGGCGCCCCCGCAGAGCGAGGCGCCGGCGGCGGAGGACCTACTTGGTCTTCTTGCCGAACCGCTTCTCGAAGCGGGCCACCCGACCACCGGTGTCCAGAATCTTCTGCTTACCGGTGTAGAAGGGGTGGCACTGCGAGCAGACGTCAGCGTGGATCACGCCGTTCTTCGCGGTGCTGCGCGTGGTGAAGGTCGAACCGCAGGTACAGGTGACCTCGGTGACCTGATAGTTCGGGTGGATGTCGGGCTTCACGGCGTGCTCCTCGGAATTCGTTGTCCCGGGTCGTCGTGGCGGGTGCACTCGACGTGAACCGGGACCGGCACAGTCTGCCAGGGACTGCAACACCAGGGAAAACGCCGGACCGAACACGGGCATTCCGCCGTGCCCGAATCGTCCCATTAGCCCGATCGGACCATTCTTCGCCCGTTTCGGTAGCTTCACCGCTACTTTTTAGCCACTCCAGCACCAGTGGAAACGGGGAAGGACGCACGATGCGCGGCGGACGGACATCGATTAATCCCTCGATACCGCTCGGGATTCGTCACCGCGGCCGCAGGACTGGCGTCGTCATTGCACTCAGCGTCCTGCTGCCCACGATCACGGTCGGCCCCGCGATGGCCGACGGCAACGACCCCTCGGTACGCGGCCCCCGAAAGCCCGTTGCCGCTGCCCCGGTGAAGCCCGCGCAACCGGCGGCGCAGCCTGCGGACGCGGCGGCACCGGACTCGGTGGACTCCGGTCAGGCAGTGATGATCGCGCAACTACCGGCGCCCGAGGAGATGCTGCCCAACCTGGTGCGCAACGGCAGCTTCGAGGACCCCAACTCCCCCCGCTCCGGGTTCGTCGGCACGTTCGCGTCGATTCCCGGCTGGACGGAGACCACCGGCCGCGGCATCGAGATCCAGAACCGACTGTTCCCGCCGCCGCCCAACGGCGGTTCGCAGTACGCGGAGATGGCCTCGGACGGTCCGTCGAGCTTCTATCAGGACGTGCCCACCCAGCCCGGCGTGCACTACCGGCTGACCTTCCGCTACAGCCCGCACCCCAACACCGCGGCGAGCGTGAACCCGTTCGACGTGACCTTCGGGCAGAACACCATGTCGGTCGCGCCCGCCGCCTCGTCCGACGTGGACTGGAAGACCACCGTGCTGGAGATCACCGCGGAGGGGCCGACCACGCGGTTGACCTTCACCGACTCCGCGGCCGACACCGACCACGGGCTGGGCGCGTTTCTCGACATGATCGAGGTGCGCCGGATCAACTGAGCCGACGCACTACTCGTCGGCCGCGAGCCCCTCGGCCCCCGGCGTGGTCTTCTGCACCTGCATCAGGAACTCGATGTTGGACTTTGACTTGCGCAGCCGGTCCAACAACAGCTCGAGGGCCTGCTGGTCGTCCAGGGCGGCCATCACCCGACGCAACTTCCAGACGATGGCCAACTCCTCGCGGGACATGAGGATCTCCTCCTTGCGGGTGCCGGACGCGTCCACGTCCACCGCGGGGAAGATCCGCTTGTCGGCGAGCTTGCGATCGAGCTTGAGCTCCATGTTGCCGGTGCCCTTGAACTCCTCGAAGATCACCTCGTCCATCCGCGAGCCGGTCTCGACCAGCGCGGTGGCCAGGATGGTCAGCGAACCGCCGCCCTCGATGTTGCGGGCGGCGCCGAAGAAGCGCTTGGGCGGGTAGAGCGCGGTGGAATCCACACCACCGGACAGGATGCGACCGGACGCCGGGGCGGCCAGGTTGTACGCGCGGCCCAGTCGGGTGATCGAGTCCAGCAGGACGACCACGTCGTGGCCGAGTTCCACCAAGCGCTTGGCGCGTTCGATGGACAGCTCGGCGACCGTGGTGTGGTCCTCGGCGGGCCGGTCGAAGGTGGAGGCAATGACCTCGCCCTTCACCGAGCGCTGCATGTCGGTGACCTCTTCGGGGCGCTCGTCGACGAGCACGACCATGAGGTGCGCCTCGGGGTTGTTCCGGGTGATCGCGTTGGCGATCGCCTGCAGCACCATGGTCTTGCCGGCCTTGGGCGGAGAAACGATCAGCCCACGCTGGCCCTTGCCGATGGGACAGACCAGGTCGATGAGCCGGGTGGTCAGTGAGCTTGCATCGTGCTCCAGGCGCAGTCGCTCCTGCGGATAGAGCGGCGTCAGCTTGCCGAACTCCACGCGATCGCGGGTCTTGTCCGGCTCCATGCCGTTGACCGAATCCAGCCGGACCAGCGCATTGAACTTCTCCCGCCGCTCCCCCTCGCGGGGGGCGCGGATCGCCCCGGTGATCGCGTCGCCCTTGCGCAACGCGGACTTGCGGACCTGGGCCAACGACACATACACGTCGTTGGGCCCGGGCAGGTAGCCGCTGGTCCGCACGAAGGCGTAATTCTCGAGGATGTCGAGGATCCCGGCGACCGGGATGAGCACGTCGTCCTCGGAGATCTCCGGCTCGCCGGTGTCGTATCCGCCGGGGCCGCGGCTGCCCGGCCGGTTGCGGTTGCGGTCGCGATAGCGACCGCGGCGGCGTCGCCGACCGGAACCGTCGTCATCGTCATCGTCGACACCGCGCGGCCCGGTGTCGGCGGCCGGCCGGTTGTCGTGCTGGCGGTTGTCCGGACGGGAGCGGTCACTGCGATCGGGGCGGTCGAGGCGGTCACCGCGATCAGGGCGGTCGAGGCGGTCGCCGCGATCAGGGCGGTCAGGGCGGTCGGGGCGATCGGGGCGCTGGCGATCCCGCTGCCGCTCCCGGCGCTCGCCGCGATCACGCTGCTCGCCGGTACCCGCCTCGCCGGGTTCACCGGCGGGAGCCGAACGCGGGGCCGGCTCGGTGGCCGGTTGGTCGTTGTCAGCAGCGACGGGCGGCGCGGATTCGGTTCGGCTCTTGGCGGGTTCGGCGCGGGTCGGCGCGCGCTGCGACCGGGACGCGGCGGGCCGTTCGGCCGGCGCCGCAGGAGTTGATTGCTTGTCCTTGATGGCCTCGACGAGTTGGGCCTTGCGCATGCGCCCGGTGCCGGTGATGCCGAGGCCGGAGGCCATCGACTGCAAATCGGCGAGCATCATGCCCTGCAATCCGTCGGCCTTGCGTCGCCGGGTCGACCCGCCGCTGTCCGCACCCGCTTCGGGGTCGGCGGACGAGCCGGCGGAGTCGGAGCGAGCCTCGACCAGTTCGGAGGTGTTACTCACGTGGTGTGTGTCCTTTCGCGACCGCTCCGGAGAAATTCGGACGCAGCCGGTGGGAAAACGCCCATACGAAGGGCAGTTCCAGAGGAGATTGCACGGCAAGCGCCTAGGGACGGCGCGCCCGGTGCGCTATCACGATAACACCCCTCCCGCGGCACCCACATCGGGACGCTGCGTGTCGTCAGACAGTGCCGACTTCAAGACGTGACGCGCACGGTGGCGCCGACGGGGTCCACCGCCAGGCGTTCCACCCGCCAACCGGGGCCCGCAGCGGCACCTACCCGGTAGAGATCGGCCTTACCGGCCAGCGCGAGCACCGTCGGCCCGGCGCCGGAGATGGTCGCGGCCACCCCCTGTGCCCGCAGCGACTCCATCAACTGCAGGCTCAGCGGCATGGCCGGGCGCCGATATTGCTGATGCAGCCGGTCCTCGGTGGCGGCGAGCAGCAGCGAGGGATCGGAGGTCATCGCAGCCACCAACAACCCCGCGCGCGCGGCATTCGCGGCGGCGTCGGCGTGCGGCACCGTCGCCGGCAGCAGGCCGCGGGCGCGCACGGTGGCCAGTTCGGTGGACGGGATGAACACCACCGGCAGAATCCGCTCGTCCGGCGTACGGCTGATCACCCGCGGGCCGTCGGCCGCTGTCCAGGCCACCGTGAAACCGCCGCGCAGACAGGCGGCAACGTTGTCCGGATGGCCCTCCAATTCGCAGGCCAACCCCAGCAGCCCGTCCTCGTCGAGCAGTTTCTCGGCGCCGTCCACCAACCCACGCGCGGCGCTGATGCCCGCCACGATGGCCGCCGAGGACGAACCCAGCCCGCGCCGGTGCGGAATGCGATTCGTGCACGAAACCTGCAGCCCGACGTGGCCCACGCCGAGCCGGTCCAGGCAGGCGCGGGCCGAGCGCACCAGCAGGTGCGACTCGTCGCGCGGCAGGGTGTCCGCACCCTCGCCGGTGATCTCGATGGCGACGCCGAACTCCATGGTGCGCACGGTGACGTCGTCGTAGAGGCCCAGCGCCAACCCAAAGGAGTCGAAGCCCGGACCGAGGTTCGCGCTGGTGGCGGGCACCCGCACCGACACCGCGCCCGCACGCAGGTTTGTCGACAAGTCAGGCCAGGCCGAGCTGAGCGGCGGCGACGGCCGCGTCGATCGGAACGGTGACCGGCTTGGGCGCTCCGGCGATGGCCCATTCCGGGTCCTTCAGGCCGTTCCCGGTCACGGTGCACACCACCTGCAGCCCCGCGGACAGCCAGTCGTTCTCCCGGGCGAGCAGCAGACCGGCCACGCTGGAGGCCGAGGATGGCTCCACGAACACGCCCTCCTTGCCGGCCAACAATCGATACGCCGCAAGAATCTGACGGTCAGTCACAGCTTCGATGCGACCGCCGGACTCCTCCCGCGCGGCCACCGCCTGGTCCCAGGACGCAGGGTTGCCGATACGGATTGCGGTGGCAATCGTTTGCGGGCTTTTCACCGGCGCGCCATTCACGATGGGCGCGGCCCCGGCGGCCTGGAAGCCGAACATGCGCGGACATCGGGTGGCCGGACCGTCCGCGTGGTACTCGGTGTAGCCCTTCCAGTAGGCGGTGATGTTGCCCGCGTTGCCCACCGGCAGGCAGTGCACCAGTGGGGCATCGCCGAGCGCGTCGACGATTTCGAACGCCGCGGTCTTCTGCCCCTCGATCCGATACGGGTTCACCGAGTTCACCAACGCCACCGGATAGGCCTCGGACAGCCCGCGGGCCAACTCCAGGCAGTCGTCGAAGTTGCCGTCCACCTGCAGGATGCGCGAGCCGTGCACCAGGGCCTGGCTCATCTTGCCCAGCGCGATCTTGCCCTGCGGCACCAGCACCGCGCAGACCATGCCGGCGCGCACTGCGTAGGCCGCCGCGGATGCCGAGGTGTTGCCGGTGGAGGCGCAGATCACCGCGCGCGCACCCTCCTGCGCGGCGCGGGAGATCGCCATGGTCATGCCGCGGTCCTTGAACGACCCGGTGGGGTTGGCACCCTCGACCTTCAGCCACACCTCGCACCCGGTCATCTCCGAGATCACCGGTGCGGGCACCAACGGCGTGCCGCCCTCGCGCAGCGTCACCACCGGGGTGGTCGCGTCCACCGGGAGCCGATCGCGGTACTCCTCGATCACCCCGCGCCATTGGTGTGTGCCCACGCGCGGCGTCACGGTCCTCATCTGGACTGCTCCGCTCCCTCGACCCGCATGACACTGCCAACGCTGCGCACCACGTCGGTGCGGCGCAGTTCTTCCACGGTCGATGCCAGCGCGGCGTCACTGGCCCGGTGGGTGACGATGACCAGCGTGGCGTCGTCCGCGTGGCCCTCCTGACGGACCGTCTGGATCGACACGCCGTGCTCGGCGAACACGGTGGCCACGCCCGCGAGCACACCGGGCTTCTCGGCCACGTCGAGACTGATGTGGTAGCGGGTGAGGTTGTCCCCCATCGGCCGCACCGGCAGTTGCGCATAGGCCGACTCCCCCGGCCCGCGCCCACCGACCACCCGGTGCCGGGCCACCGCAACCAGGTCGCCGAGCACCGCACTGGCGGTCGGCGCACCACCGGCACCACGGCCGTAGAACATCACCGGGCCGGCCGCGTCGGCCTCCACGAACACCGCGTTGAACGCATCGCCCACGCCGGCCAACGGGTGGCTGCGCGGGATCATCGCCGGGTGCACCCGCACGCCGATCCGCGACTCGTCCTCGGACAATTCACAGATGGCCAGCAACTTGATCACGCTGTCCATGTCGCGGGCCCGGGCCACGTCCGCGGCACTCACGTCGGTGATGCCCTCGCGATGCACATCGGCCGCGGTGACCCGGCTGTGGAAGGCCAGCGAGGCGAGGATCGCGGCCTTGGCCGCGGCGTCGAATCCCTCCACGTCCGCACTCGGGTCGGCCTCGGCGTAGCCCAACGCGGTGGCTTCCTCCAGCGCGTCAGTGAACGAGGCGCCGGAGACGTCCATCCGGGACAGGATGAAGTTGGTGGTGCCGTTCACGATGCCCAACACCCGGCGCACCTTGTCGCCCACCAATGACTCGCGCAGCGGGCGCAGCAACGGGATGGCGCCGGCCACCGCGGCCTCGTAGTACAGGTCCACGCCGTGCTTGTCGGCGGCCGCGTACAGCGTGGCGCCGTCCTCGGCGAGCAGCGCCTTGTTCGCGCTGACCACCGAGGCGCCGTGCTCCATCGCGGACAGGATCAGCGTGCGGGCGGGCTCGATGCCGCCGATCACCTCGATGACCACGTCCAGGTCGCGGGTGACCAGCTCGGTGGCGTCGGTGGTGAACAACGCGGGGTCGACGTCGGTGTCGCGGGCCCGGTTGGCGCGGCGCACCGCGATGCCGACCAGCTCGATCTCCGCGCCGACGCGTTGGGCCAGGTCACCGGCGTGCAACTGCAGTTGCCGGACCACTTCGGTGCCGACCACACCGCAGCCGAGTAGGCCCACTCGCACCGGTGCCATCGTGCTCCTCAGATCGTCGTCGGTGGCGTCATTCTTTCACCGACCGTGCCTGTTACCCGACCTCGAGACGCGCCAGGTCGTCGTCGGTTTCCCGCCGAACGATGAGTCGGGCCCCTCCGTCGCGCACCGCGACCACCGGTGGGCGGCCGATCAGGTTGTAGTTAGAAGCCATGGATCGGCAGTAGGCACCGGTGGCGGCCACCGCGACCAGGTCGCCGGCGGCAATGTCCGCGGGCAGCCACAGGTCGCGCACCACGATGTCGCCACTCTCACAGTGCTTGCCCACCAGTCGGGACAGCGCGGGCGGGGCGTCGGAGGCCCGGGAGACCAGCGCGGCGGTGTACTGCGCGTCGTAGAGCGCGGTGCGGATGTTGTCGCTCATCCCGCCGTCCACCGACACGTACACCCGCCCGGCGCCCCGCTCCCCGGTGCCCACGGTCTTTACCGTGCCCACCTCGTAGAGGGTGATGGTGCCCGGCCCGGCGATCGCCCGACCGGGTTCGACGGCCAGTCGCGGCAGGTCCAGCCCGGCCGTCTGGCACTCCCGCTCGACGATCTTGCGCAGCGCGATCGCGGTGGCCGCGACGTCGGCCGGGTCGTCATCGCAGGTGTAGGCGATGCCCAGCCCGCCGCCGAGGTCCAACTCCGGCAATTGCACGCCGTGCTCGTCGCGCACCGCGGCGGCCAGGCCCACCAACCGGTGCGCGGCCACCTCGAATCCGGAGGTGTCGAAGATCTGGGAGCCGATGTGCGAGTGCAGACCGACCAGTTCCAGCGACGGCAGGCCCAGCACCCGGCGCACCGCTTCCGCGGCGTCCCCGCCGGCCAGCGAGAAACCGAACTTCTGGTCCTCGTGCGCGGTGGCGATGAACTCATGGGTGTGCGCCTCCACGCCCACGGTGACCCGGATGAGCACCTTGGCGCGCACGTCGCGACGGGTGGCCGCATCGGCCAGCCGCGCGATCTCGGCGAAGGAGTCGAGCACGATGCGTCCGACCCCGGCCGCCACCGCCGCTTCCAGTTCGGCGACGGACTTGTTGTTGCCGTGCATGGCGATCCGGGCCGGCGGGAAGCCCGCGCGCAGCGCCACGGCGAGTTCACCGGCGCTGCACACGTCCAAATTGAGGCCCTCCTCATCCACCCAGCGGGCCACCGCGCCGCACAGGAAGGCCTTGCCCGCGTAGAAGACATCGGCCCCCGCGAACGCGGTCGCGTAGGCCTGCGCACGGGCCCGGAAATCGGCCTCGTCGAGCAGGAACACCGGGGTGCCGTACTGCGCGGCGAGGTCGCGAATATCCAAACCGGCCAGGGAAACCACGCCGTTCTGATCCCGCGTCAGATTTCGCGGCCACACCTGCGGGTCCAGCGCGTTGAGATCAGCCGGGGGGGCGCCCACGCCGTCATGGCCGAGGACCTCGGCATGCCGCGGCCCGGCCGGGTGAGCCGACCTACTCACCGGGTCGCCCCTCCCCCGTTGCGTCCGAAGAAGAGTGTCCGCGCACCCACAGTTCTTCGGACGTAAGGGTGTTCACATCCGCTCCGGGGCGGAGACGCCGAGCATGGCCAGGCCGTTGGAGATCACCGTGCGGGTGGCGTCGTTCAGCCAGAGCCGGGCCAGGTGCAGGTCGGCGACCTCCTCGTCCCCGCGGGGCAGGATGCGGCAGCCGTCGTAGAAGCGGTGGTAGGTGCCCGCCAGGTCCTCCAAATACCGGGCGATGCGGTGCGGTTCGCGCAGCTCGGCGGCGGCGGCCACCACCCGCGGGAACTCCCCCAACGCGCCCAGCAGCAGCGCCTCCCGATCGTCGATGAGCAGGTGTGGGCGGAAGGACTCCGGCGCCGACCAGGTCAACCCGAGTTCGCGGGCGTTGCGGGCCAACGAGGCGGTGCGCGCGGCCACGTACTGCACGTAGTACACCGGGTTCTCCGGTGCGGCGCGGGTGATCTCCTCGACGTCGAGCACCAACTGCGAGTCGGTCGACGCCCGGGCCAGGCTGTACCGCGCCGCGTCCACGCCCACCAGGTCGACCAGTTCGTCGAGGGTGACCACGGTGCCGGCGCGCTTGGACATCTTGAGTTCCTCGCCGCCGCGCATCAGCTTGACCAGCTGACCGATCAGCACCTGCACGGAACGGTCCGGGTCGTCACCCGCGCAGGCCGCCAGTGCCCGCAACCGGCCGATGTAGCCGTGATGGTCGGCACCGAGCAGATACACGCAGGTGTCGAACCCCCGGGAACGCTTGTCCAGGTAGTACGCGGCGTCGGCGGCGAAGTACGTCTTCTCCCCGTCGGCCTTGACCAGCACCCGGTCCTTGTCGTCGCCGAAATCGGTGGTGCGCAACCACACCGCACCCTCGGAGTCGAACACGTGGCCCTGTTCACGCAACGTTGCGATGGCCTCGTCCACCCGCCCGCTGTTGTGCAGGCCACGCTCGGAGAACCACACGTCGAAGTACACCCGGAAGCGCTCCAGGCTGGCCGCGATATCGGCGAGCATCAACCGGTAGCCGCGCTCCAACAGTTCGGGCAGCGCGTCGGCCTCCGCCATCTCGGCCAGCTGCGGAGCAGCCTGCAGGATGCGCGCGGTGACCTCGGCGATGTAGTCCCCGCCGTAGCCGTCCTCCGGCGCGGGCAACCCGCGAGCGGCCGCGTACAGCGACTGGGCGAACTTCTGCATCTGCACGCCGGCGTCGTTGATGTAGTACTCGCTGACCACGTCCGCGCCCGCCGCCTCCAGGACCCGGCGCAGGCTGTCACCGACGGCGGCCCACCGGGTGTGCCCCAGGTGCACCGGGCCGGTCGGGTTGGCCGAGACGTATTCCAGGTTGATCCGCTGCTTGCGCAGCGATTCGCTACGGCCGTAGGCCGGGCCGCCGGCCACGATCGTCAGCGCCAGTCGACCGGCGGTCTCGGAGTCCAGGGAGATGTTAAGGAAGCCCGGACCGGCCACCTCCACCGCGCGCACGCCGCCCGCGGCCCGCAGATGCCGGGCCACGATCTCGGCCAGCTCCCGGGGCGGCATACCGGCCGCCTTCGCCAGCTGCATGGCCACGTTGCTCGCGTAGTCGCCGTGGTCGCGTCGCTTGGAACGTTCCAGGTGGATCTCCCGGGGCACGTCGACGTCGAGTTCGCCGGCCTGGACCGCGGTGTAGACGGCGATCTGGACAGCATCGGCGAGTTCGGCGGGCGTCACGCGGGCAAGACTAGTGCGCGCGCGCACCGCACCCGACGCTCATTACGGGGGGCCCGCGCGCAGAGCTCCCCGCACCACGGCCACCAGTTCCGCGGGCTCGAACGGCTTGTTGAGCACCGCGCTCACCCCGATCTTCTCGGCCAACTCCCGGTCCTCGGCGGTGAGCACCGCGCTGATCAGCACCACCGGCAACGCGTCCAGGCCGTCGGTGGCGCGCAACTGCGCGGCAGCCGCCAATCCGTCCAACACCGGCATGGCCAGATCCAGCGTGATCACGTCCGGCGGGTCGGCCAGCACATCGGCCAGCGCCGCCCAACCGTCGCACGCCGTGCGCACCACAAACCCGTCCAGCTCCAGGTTCAACGCGATCAACCGACGCACCGATGGGTCGTCGTCGACCACCAGCACCCGGGCACCCTGCGACATGACCGGAGGCTAGCCGGGCGGATCGCCCGATTTGCGGCACTTTGCCCAACTGCGGCGAGTCTGCGGGCCTTGGTAAGGTCAGCGTCGCCCCGAGCCCCCGTAGCTCAGGGGATAGAGCGTCGCCCTCCGGAGGCGGAAGCGCAGGTTCGAATCCTGCCGGGGGCGCCGCCCCAGCTACTGCGCAGGACCGTCGCCACAGAGGTTGTGGTGGCTCTTGGCGTACTCCGGGTCAGCCTTCGGTCCCCAGCACATGGCGTAATACGGGTTGGTCGGCTTCTCGTAGCGCTTGACCACATGAGAGTTGCCGTTCTGGTCGCACTGGACGACATAGTTGAAATCCTGCCCGCCGGCCACCTGATCGCCGTCCATGGGCGCCGTCTCCCCTTCCTGAATGTGCTTGCCCTGGATGTCACAACCACCACTTTCGGACGGCTGGGGCGTGGTGCTCGGCCGAGGGGTGGGCTCGGTGGTCGGCTCGGGTGACCTGCTGGGCCTCGGTGACTTGCTTGGCCTGGGTGTGCCCGGCTTGGGTGTGCCCGTTTCGGCCGCGGCGGTGGGCTCCGTGCTCGGCGCCCCGGTCGCCTCCGCGCTCGGCTCGGCTGTCGGCGCGGCTGCGGGCGTCGCAGTACTGATCGTGGTCACCACCGAGGTGGCGGGTGCGGAACCGTGGCACCCACCCAGCGCGAGTAGGGCGGCGACGCCCATGATGACGGAACCATTGATCCCGCGGGTGCGCACGCAGGCAGTATGGACCGCAGTTGCATCTCGGAGGTGTGCTGGTGCGGGTTGAGGTCTGGGCCGACATCGTCTGCCCATGGTGCGGCATCGGCCACCACCGCCTGCACCAGGCGCTCGACCGCTTTGAGCACGCGGATGAGGTCGAGGTGCGCTACCGCTCCTTCCAGCTGGACAAGCACGCCCCGGCGGAGACCAAGCGGGTTCGGGACCATCTGAAGGGCAAGTACGGGCTGGACGACGCGGCCGTGGACGTCATGCTGGACCGGATCGAGCGGACAGCGGCCGCCGACGGCCTGGTGCCCTACCGGCTACGCGACAACCTGCGGGGCAACAGCGGGCTGGCCCACGAGCTGTGCGCGTTCGCGACCGCCCGCGGACTGGGTCCCGCGGCCTGGGCCCGGATGTATCGGGCGTACTTCGGCGAGGCCCGGTCCATCTACGACATCGACAGCCTGATCCCGCTGGGGGTGGACATCGGGCTGGACCCCGCGGAGTTGCGCACGGCGCTGGCCGAGCGGCGCTACCGGTCGGCGGTGGACGACGACGACTCTGCCGCGCACGCCCGCGGTGTGCAGGGGGTGCCGTTCCACGTCTTCGCCGGTCACTACGTGCTGCCCGGCGCGGACACCGTCGAGACCGTGCTGCACGGCCTGCGGCTGGGCTGGGAGCACGCCCGGGCTACCCCCGCGGGCGCAACCGAACGTTCGGCATCGGCGGCGCGCCGAGGGTGAACGACCAGGCCTCCGGCAGGGTCCCGAAACGCCGGCCGCCGCCCGCCGCGCGTTCGCGTTCCCAGTCGGCGCGGAACTCGACGATCTCGGAGTGGCTGCGGCCGAGGAAGTTCCACCACATCACGACCTGCTCGCCCAACGGTTCGCCACCCAGCAGCAGGATCCGGGTCGGCTCGTCGGCGGCCAACCGCACCCGGCGCGCGCCGGGCGGGCAGTAAACCAGGTCCTCGGACTTCGCGGATTGCCCGTTCACGGTCACCGCGCCGGCGTCCACCAGCACGCCGTGCTCGAACTCCGCGGGCACCGCGAGCTCCAGCACGTGGCCCTGACGCAGCGTCAGTTCCGCGCCCAGCAGCGGAGAATGTGCCTGGACCGGGGAGACCGTTCCGCCCAGCTCCCCGAGGAACACCAGCGTGCGCGCACCGTCGAGGTCGACCGGGTCCGGTGCGTGGTGCACGAAGCCCGGTTCGACGAAGCGATCCGCTTCCGGTAGCGCCAGCCACAACTGGGCACCGTGCAGCACCTCGGTGTCCGGGGTGGAGAACTCCGAGTGCGCGATGCCGCGCCCGGCGGTCATCAGGTTCAACTCCCCCGGTCGCACCAGCGCGTGCACCCCGGTGGTGTCCCGGTGCTCCACGGTGCCATCGAACAACCAGGAGACGGTGGACAACCCGGTGTGCGGGTGACCCGGTACCTGCATGCCGCCACTGTCCGCGACCCGATCCGGGCCGTAGTGATCGAGGAAGCACCAGGCCCCGATCAGCGACTTCTCGCGTTGCGGCAGGGTGCGCCGCACGGTCATCGCCCGGGGGCCGCCCAACGGCACCTGACGTGGCGTCAGCACGCATGGTCCCGCGACGGGGCAGGCGTCGCCGTCCACGAACGGGTCGGCCTTGGTGTTGCTCACGCGGCCCAGCCTAAGCAGCGATCGCCGAGCGCTCCCAGCGCGCCCCGTTCGTCGCCAGCACGATGGCCGCGACGGCGGCCACCACGCCGGAGAACACCAACGGCCCGCGCCCGTTGTGATGCCAGGCCAGTCCCGCGACCACCCCGGCGATCAACACGCCGGCGCCGGTCACCGCCTGGTAAAGGCCCTGCGCCGCGCCCTGCCGGTCCGGCGGCGCGAGCGCGGCCACCCAGGCCTTGCCCACCCCGTCGGTGCACGCGGCGAACAGCCCGTAGATCGGCAGCAGCAGGAATATCCAGGCCTTCTCGTGCACCAACCCGAGACCCACGTAGCCGACGGCAAAGCAGGCCAACCCGATCGCGAACACCAGGTGCCGCGGCAGCCGATCGGACAGCGCCCCGGCGGGATAGGCGGCCAACGCGTAGACGGCGTTGTAGAGGATGTACACCCCGATCACCCCGGCGGTGGACACCCCCAGGTTGTGCGCGCGCAGCAGCAACAGCGCGTCCGGGAAGTTCACCAGCGAGAACACCCCGAGCACGATCAGCAGCGACCGCAACTGCGGCGGCAGGCCCTTGGCCGACACCACCGGTCGCGCGACCGTTCCGGCCGCGGCCGCCCGCGGGGGCTCGTGCACCCAGCGGACCAGCAGCACCGAGCCCACGGCGGGCACCAACGCCACCCACAGCAGCGGTCGGATGTGGTGGCCGAACGCCTCATAGAGCCCCAGCCCAACGGCCGGACCGAGCACGGCACCGGCGGTGTCCGCCGCGCGGTGGAACCCGAAGATGTGTCCGCGGGCGGCGGGGTCCGCGTCCACCATGAGCAGCGCGTCGCGCGGGGCACCGCGGATGCCCTTGCCGATGCGGTCCACCGCTCGCCCGGCCAGCACCACCGGCCACACCGCGGCGAGGGCGACCAACAACTTGCCGACCCCGGCCAGCCCGTAGCCCACCGCGATCAGCGGCCGGCGCGCCCGGCGGTCGGCCAGCCATCCGCTGTACATCTTGAGGATCGAGGCGAGCCCCTCGGCGAGCCCTTCCACCAGCCCCACCACCGCGGCGGGTGCGCCGAGGGTGACGGTCAGGAAGATCGGCAGGACCGGGTACAGCATTTCGCTGGCGGCGTCCTGCAGCAGGCTGACCCCGGACAGCACCCGCAGATTGCGGGTCAGCCAGCTTCGGCCGGCCGTTCCCGCCGGCGTGCTCACGCGCCTGCGCCGGTCTCTTCGTGGTGGCGCAGATGTCCACCCACGTGACCGACCACAATGCGTCGGGCGGCAGCGTCGAACCACCAGTAGATGCGCAGCACCCCGGTCTCCGTCCCGTGCCCGCGGGCGATGTGCGGGCCCAGGGTGATCTCCTGGCCCTCGAACGACCGACGGTAGGCCGCGACGTAAGGAAGCTGCGCAGTGTGCAGGTCGGCGTGGTAACCGCTGCACCGCTGCACGAACGCCTCGTGCGGGCCGTCGGGCAGCTCACCGGAGATCCAGTCATCGCCGATCTGCTCGATCAGCAGGAGGTTGGCCAGCACGCGCTCGGGGTCCTCGTACTTGCTGACCGCGGCGGAGGCGAAGACCTCCTCCAGAATCACCAGGTGCGGGCAGCGCTGCCGAGCCATGCGTACCGCGTCCAGCACCGAGCCCGGGGTCAACTCCTCCGCCGGGGCCTGGACCGCCGTCGGGGTCAGTGGGCGGTCCGGGGCGAGCACCGTGGCCAGGTCGGCCGACCGCACCCCGCCCTCGGGATCCAACTCGCCGCGCAACGCCTCGGCCTGCGCTCGGGCCTCCACCAGCTCGTCCTCCAACAGCGCGATGCGCCGCTGTTGACGTTCGTGGTCCGCGGACAGCGCCGCCCACGCATCGTGGTCCACGTTGACCAGGCCGGCGGGCTCGACGGGTGCCGCGTGGAGCGCCGCGGTGTCCTGCAGGTACTGCTCGCGACGCAGTCGGCGGCGCAGGTTCGGCTCGGCGATGGACAGCGCGGACAGCCGTCCCAGGGTGTCGAACAACTCCGTACCCATGCCCTCCCGACCCAGGTAGGCCAGGCTGCCGCCGACGAAGGCGCGGTGGAAGTACGGGTCGTCGCCGACCGCGAAACCCGGCCAGTACATGCGCACCGCGCCGGAGTAACAGGACAACGTCTTACCGATGGCATCGGTGACCGCATAACTGGACGGCAGGTCGATTTCCACGACGTGGGCCAGGCCGAGCAACCGATCAGCAGCACGGGCGCGGTCCAGGAACGGCTCGCCCTCGGCGTCGTGCGCGATGGCCAACACCGGCAGCCGCCGGTCCCGGCTGGTCAGGAACTTCACGTAGCCGGGCACCTGCGCAACGGTGAGCACCCATGGTTCGCCGACCCGGCGTCCGTCGACGCGCACGTCGATGCGGTCCACCACGCGGCGCACCACCGGAGGACGGTGCGGGGCGACCTTCGGTCGGGTGACCAGACCCTCCTGCGGGGTGAACAGCGCCAGCCGCACCCGCAGCCAGGCCTGGCCGGACTCCACGCCGATGTCGATGTGCGTACACCAGCGCCAGGTCGGGTCTTCCGAATCGGCTTGGTCGACCTCGAAACCGACCAAGCCACCTGCCTCGCCGAACAGGGTCTCCCACTCGATGACCAGGTCATCGGTTCGGTGAGAGCCGCCGGACAGTGGGGTCGGGGTGATCGCGAACCGGTCCTGCAGCCAGCTGACCACGGCCGCGACGGCCTGGTCGAGAGCCCTGGGGCCGAGTTCGGGGGGCAGCGGCAGGTGGGTCGCGTAGATCGTGAGCATGCCCACCTCCTCGGTCGGCGTCGGGTGCCCCGGCCGTGTTTACGATCATTAACTAGGTGGGCCGCGTGACGATTTTGCCACGTCGGGGGGCCGGTGGCTCAGTGACGATCGACAGGCGGGTCAGCGGAAGTCGCGCGATCGACCGCCGGTGGCCACCTGCAGGGGCGTGAACGCCTCGGCAACCAGGCTGATCACCTCATCAGTGCGTTCCAGCCGGCCACGGACGATCAGCGCCGCACTGTCCCGGGCGATCCGGCGATGCCGGGCCCAGGCACCGGGTGAGCAGATCACGTTGAGCATGCCGGTCTCGTCCTCGAGGTTGAGGAAGATGGTCCCGGACGCCGTCTGCGGCTGCTGACGGTGCGTGACCACCCCGGCCACGCTCACCCGGTCCCGATTCCGCCGCTCCCCCAGCCCGGCCACCGACAGCACCCCGTCAGGCAGCTGTCCCCGCACGTGTTCCATCGGATGCCCGTCCGGGGTGATGCCGGTGGCCCACAGGTCGGCCATGGTCTGCTCGACGACGGTCATGGCGGGCAACTGGGGCGCCCGCCCGCCGAGCACGGTGCCCGCCAACCGGTCCGGCCGGTTCTCGGCCACCGCACCGGCCGCCCACAGTGCCTCCCGCCGGGCCACACCCAGACCGTCGAAGGCGCCGGCGGTGGCCAACGCCTCGATGTGCGCCGCCCCCGCGCCGGTGCGCAACGCGAAGTCGGCCAGGTCGGCATACGGGCGACCGGCGGCGATGCGTTCGGCCAACTCGCTGCCGATGCCGCGCACCGAATCGATGCCCAGCCGCACCGCGGCCCGGCCAAGCACGGTGCCCGGCTCGGCGTCGTCGGGACCGTGCGGTTCCAGTCCGGCCGACGCCGCGGAGACGTTGACCTCCGGGCGGCGCACCTCGACGCCGTGCCGGCGGGCATCGGCGACCAGCGACTGCGGGGAGTAGAAGCCCATCGGTTGGGCGTTGAGCAGCGCGGCGCAGAACGCCGCCGGGTAACGCAGTTTGAGCCAGGAGCTGGCGTAAACCAGCAACGCGAAGCTGATCGAGTGGCTCTCCGCGAAACCGAAGTTGGCAAACGCGGCGATCAGGTTGAAGATCTCGTCCGCGGTGGCCCCGGTAATGCCGTGGGTGCGGGCCATCCCCTCGTACAGCTCGGCGCGCAACGCGGCGATCTGTTCGGCGGAGCGTTTGGAGCCGACCGCGCGGCGCACCCGGTCTGCCTGGGTGGGCGTGCAGCCGGCCGCGTCGACGACCATCTGCATGAGCTGTTCCTGGAACATCGGCACGCCGAGGGTGCGGCGCAGGCAGTTCTCCAACGACGGGTGCGGATAGGTGATCGGCTCCTTGCCCGCACGCCGACGGATGAACGGGTGCACCGAGCCGCCCTGGATGGGGCCGGGACGGATCAGCGCGATCTCCAGCACCAGGTCGTAGAAGCAGCGCGGTTTGAGCCGGGGCAAGGTGGCCATCTGCGCGCGGGACTCCACCTGGAACACCCCGACCGAATCGGCCCGGCACAACATGTCGTAGACCTCGGGCTCCTCCTTGGGCAGCGTCGCCAACGTCCACTCGGTGCCGTGGAAGTCCTTGACCATGTCGAAGCAGCCGTGCAACGCGGCGAGCATGCCCAGCCCGAGCAGGTCGAACTTGACCAGGTTCACCAACGGGGAGGCGCAGTCGTCCTTGTCCCACTGGATGACCGTGCGGTTCTCCATGCGCGCGTGCTCGACCGGCACCACCTCGACCACCGGCCGGTCGCAGATCACCATGCCGCCGGAGTGGATGCCCAGATGCCGCGGGAACCGGGCCACCTGCGTGGCCAGCTCCAGCACCTCGTCGGGAATGTCGTCGTGGTTGGTCGGGGTGGCGTCGTACCTATGTGCCTCGCGGGCGAAGGCGTCCTGCGCGCCCAGGGAGTAGCCCAGCGCCTTGGCCATGTCCCGCACCGCCGAACGCGGCCGGTAGGAGATCACGTTGGCCACCTGGGCGGCATGCCGGCGGCCGTAGCGGGTGTAAACGTGCTGGATCACTTCTTCGCGACGCTCGGACTCGATGTCAATGTCGATGTCCGGTGGCTCGCCGCGCTCCGGAGACAGGAAACGTTCGAACAGCAGGTCGTAATAGACGGCGTCCACCGCGGTGATGCCCAGCGCGTAACAGACCGCGGAGTTGGCCGCCGAGCCGCGGCCCTGGCAGAGGATGTGCTGCGCGCGGGCGAATTCGACGATCTCGTGCACGATGAGGAAGTAGCCGGGAAAGTCCAGCTGCTCGATCATCGCCAGCTCGTGGTCGATCTGCGCGTACGCCCCGGGTTGGCGTTCCGCGCCGCGTGGGCCGTAGCGCTCCGCGGCGCCGCGCTCGGTGAGCTCACGCAGCCAACTCATCGCGGTGTGGCCCGGCGGGACCGGGAAGTCCGGCAGCCGCGGGCGGATCAGCGCCAGGTCGAACGCGCACTGCGCGCCGAACTGCGCGGCCCGGGCGACCGCGTCGGGGTATCGGGCGAAGCGCCCCCTCATCTCCGCACCCGTATGCAGGTGCGCGGTACCGGCGGCGGGCAACCAGCCCGCCAGCTCGTCCAGGCTGCGCCCGGAGCGCACCGCGGCCAATGCGGTGGCCAGTCGACGCCGGTTCGGTGCGGCGTAGTGCACGTTGCCGGTGACCACGGTGGGCACCCGGGACCGGGCGGCCAACTCGACCAACGCGTCGATGCGTTCGGAGTCGGTGGGATGCCCGTGGTCGGTGAGCTCGACGGCGATGTTTTCCTTGCCGAACAGCGCAATCAGCCGGTCCAGCTCGCGGGCCGCGGCAGCCGCGTCACCGCCGGCGAGCGCGGCGGGCACGGCGCCCTTGCGGCACCCGGTGAGCACCAACCAGTGCCCGTCCGCGGCGGCACCGAGAGCCTCCAGATCATGCACCGGGCGGCCCTTCTCCCCGCCCGCGGCGTGCCCGTCGCTGATCGCGGTGGACAGCCGGGCGTAGCCGTCCGGGTCGCGGGCCAGCACCAACAGGTGGTTGCCCTCCGGATCGCAGATTCCGTTCTGAGGCTGCGTCAGACCGAGACTGAGCTCCGCACCGAACACCGTGGGCAGCCGGTAGCGGGCGGCCGCCTCGGCGAATCTGACGACCCCGTAGAAACCGTCGTGGTCGGTGATGGCCAACGCGGACAGCCCGAGCCGCACCGCTTCCTCGACCATCTCCTCGGGGTGCCCGGCGCCGTCCAGGAAGCTGAAGTTGGTGTGCGCGTGCAGTTCCGCGTACGGGACGGTGTCGGTGACCGGTTCGATGGCGCGGGGTTTGTAGGGCGCGCGGTGGTGGCTGCCCGGCCGTTCCGGTTCCTCGCCGAAGGCGAGCTTGGGCGGTCGGTTCTCCCCCCGTGGGTTGAACTTGCCGGACAGCCGACGTTCCAGCTCCCGCCACGGCATCGGCGGGTTCCCCCACCCCATCGCTTCACCTCCCTTCACCCCCGTTGCGTCTCACCCCCGTTGCGTCCGAAGAAGTGGGGGTACCCGGACACTGTTCTTCGGACGCAACGGCTAGTCGTAGACGGCCTCCACCGACCAGGCGCCGTCCTCGAACACCAGCAGCCAACCGGTGCCGTCGGCGGTGGCCACCTGAAAGCGGACCCGGACCCGCGCGGTGCGCGCGTCCCACCAGCGTTCCTCGGCCGGCCACGGCCCGGCCCAGGACAGCACTGGGCGGGGCGGGTCGCGGCCGATGAGCAACCGGACGGGCGGCGCGGAGACCGCGTAGCGGGTGGTGACGGTGACCGGGTGGCCGCCGTCGTCGAGCACCCGGGCCTGCACCGGGGTGGGCGGCACCAACGCGGGGCTGGGCGCGGGCACCCGGCCGGGCCAGGGCCCGTCACCCTTCCCGTCCTCCCGCGGGTCGCCCCAGGGCACGTAGCGGACCCGGTCGGCCGGGCCGCGGCCGCCGCCGAGCACCGCGGTGAGCACGGCGGGTTGGCCGAGCATGCCCTGCACCCGGGACAGCGCACGCCCGGCCCGTTCGGCTCCCTCGGCGTCGCCACCGGCGGACCACAGGCCGAGTTGGTCGCCGGCATGCGGAATCACCTCGTCCGGGACCAGCCGCAGCACGCTGATCCCCGACCGCGGGCGGCCGGTGGTCAGCCACCCGTCGAGCTGCCAGCGCACCCGGTCGGCGACCGCGGCCGGGCTGAGCACGCCCTCGTGCCGCCACACGCGTTCGTGCCGTTCGCCGTGCTCGGTCTCCGCCTCGATGCGCAGCCGGGTGCAGCCCAGGCCGAGCGCGGCCAGCCGTTCGTGCAGCGCGTCGGCCAGTGGGCGGGCGGCGAACGAGGCGCGCTCCACCGACTCCGCGGGCGGATCGAGGGCGGAGGTCACCACCAGGTCCGGCGGTGGGCGACGGGCCGAGGGCGGACGTGGATCCAAACCGCGGGCCAGCCGGTGGGCCAGCGCCCCGTCGGCGCCGAACCGGGCGATGACATCGGCGGCGGGCAACGCCCCGAACTCCCCCAGCGTGCGCAGCCCCAACCGGCGCAGCAGGTCGGCCAGTTCCGGGCGCTCCAGGACGTCGAGGGGATGCGGCGCGAGGAACTGTGGGGTGACGCCGGGCGGCACCACGGTGCCCGACCGGGCAGCCAATTCGGCGGCGAAGGCGCCCTCGGCGACCCCGGCCCGGCAGCGGTCTCCGGGGCCGGCCGCGGAGGCCTCCTCGGCCAGCCTCGCCGCGGCCGGCGCGTCCCCGCCGAAGTAGCGCGCCGGACCGCGGGCGGAGACCGTGCACAGGCCGGGCCGGACGATCTGCACACCGGGAGCCAGCACCTCGACGGCGACCACCACGGGTTCGAACGCGCGCGCCTCCTCGGCCGGGTCGCGCTCCAGGGTGGCCAACGTCGGGCAGCGGTACTGCGCCTCGCGACGTCGCAGCCCGCGGCGCACCCCGACGGCCCGGGCGGCAGCGGTGCAGGACAGCACCACGCCGGTGTGAAACACCGCGGCCGGGTCGCCGGGGGGCAGGCCCGCCGCGGCGGCCGCGGCCAGCACCGGCCAGTCCGGTGACCAAACCGCGATCGTGCGCCCGGCCGGGCGCTCCTCGGCGGCGTCGCTCGGGGGGGCCGAGCGAACCGTCGAGGAGGGGGCCATGTCGGCCACTGTGCTCGAACAATTGTTCGAACGTCAATACAGATTGGCGTGTCGTGGAGGGCCTTTACTCAGCCCGTCGCCGCCCTACCCACCCCCTTACGTCCGAAGAACCGCGCGCTATAGCGACCGTTCCTTCGGCCGCAAGCGAGGGGGGCCCGACGTCGGACAGGTGCAGGTGCACGCTGCGTTCCGCACCGGGCACGCCGCGGCCGCGCGCGGACACCCGCAACCGCCGGGAGCGCAGCCGACCGTGCCCCGCGCCCAGGCCATCCCAGGCCAGCTCGTCGCAGGACAGCCGCAGGTCCGCCCCCGGCCAGGGGCCCAGCGAGACCAGCACGCTGCCGTGGTGCCGGGCCCGACCGGCCAGCGCCCGGGCGTCACCGGGGGTGAAGCCCTCCGGTGGGCGCACGGCGACCAGGTCGAAACCGTCGAACAACGCCCCCACCACGCGGGACCAGGCCCGGCCGGGCGCGGGGATCAACGCCAGTCGGGCCAGCTCCACCCCCGTCTCCGCCGCCGCCGCCAATCCGACGCCCGGCGCCCCGACCAGCGCGCACCAGGAGCCCGTCGCCGAGGCCTCGGCGAGCAGCAGCAGCGCGAGCGTGCTCCCCCCGGCCGCCACCCGCTCGTGGTAGCCCGCGCCGTCGACGTCCCCGTCCCGCCGGGAGTGCCCGAGCGAGACCGGCCCGGTCAGCCCGACCTCGACCGTGCTCCCCTTGCGCAACCCGCCACCCATCAGCAACGGCCGCAACGCCGCCACCACCGGCAACACGGGCGCCACCGGCGCGACCGCAGACGCCCGCCGCACGGCACCGTCCGGCAGCCGGGCAAGAAGTTCGGCGACGTCGGCGGGCACACCCCATCATCGAACACACGTTCGGATGATCGCAATGCCCCGATCGCTTGCGCATGTCATGCGCCAATGGGTCTTGTCATCCGTCTGGACGCCTGACAAGACCGTTCTGCCCATGACATGCGCAAGGGTGGAGCCGGACCCGGGCAACAAAAAAGGGGCGGAGCCGCAGCTCCTCCCTCACTTTCAAGGTATAGCCGAACCGGGGGCTTGCGGCAAGGCCCCGGTCGGGCCGCACAATCGCGGAGCTGAGCCATGAACCGGGGGGACGTGGACAACCTGACCAGCAGCGCATTCGAGCTTCCCGAACACCTGTCCGCCAAAGCGGATCCGACGCTGATCGGTGACGACGAACGGCACTTCGCGGCGATCGGCGCCGCGCTCGCGGAGTCCATCGCCGACCTCTCGCAGCGCCTGGCCGACCAGCTGCGGGCGCCCGGCGCTCGGGGCCAGGCGGTGATGGAGCGGGACCTGGAGGTGCACCGGCTGACCTCCCGGCTGAACGCGCTGCGCCGCTACGGCCTGGACCTGTGCCTGGGCCGGATGGTGCCCGCCGACGGCTCCGCGCCCGTCTACATCGGCCGGCTCGGACTCACCGACCCCACCGGGGACCGACTGCTCGTCGACTGGCGCTCCCCGGCCGCCGAGCCGTTCTTCGGCGCCACCCACGCCACCCCGATGGGCCTGGCCAGCCGGCGCCGCTACCGCTGGACCAAGGGCAGGATCAGTGACTACTGGGACGAGGTCTTCACTCCCGACGGGCTGGACGGACACGCCGCGCTGGACGACCAGTCCGCGTTCATCGCCAGCCTGGGCAGCACCCGCAGCGACCGGATGCGTGACGTCCTGGCCACCATCGCCGCCGACCAGGACGCCATCATCCGGGCGAGCGCCAAGGGCGCGCTGATCGTGGACGGGGGTCCCGGCACCGGCAAGACCGTGGTCGCGCTGCACCGCGCCGCGTACCTGCTGCACGCCGACCCGCGCCTGCAACAGCAGCGCCGCGGCGGGGTGCTGGTGGTCGGCCCGAGCCGGCCGTACCTGACCTACGTCGCCGACGTGCTGCCCAGCCTCGGCGAGGAGGGCGTGCGCACCTGCACGCTGCGCGACCTGGTGCCCGAGGGCGCCACGGCCCCGATCGAGGACGATCCCGCGGTCGCGCGGCTGAAGGCCGACCTGGACCCGCCGGCGGTGCTCGAGGCAGCGGTGGCGATGTACGAGGAGCCGCCCACCAAGGCCATGGCCATCGACACCCAGTGGGCCGAGGTCCAGCTCACCGTCGGTGACTGGGCGGAGGCGTTCGGGGCCGCCGAGTCCGGCATCGCGCACAACGACGCCCGCGAGGTCATCTGGGCCGAACTCCTCCGGCTCCTCATCGAGAAACATGACGCCGAGGTGCCGGCGAACCAGGTACGTCGGGTGCTCAACGAGCACAGCGACCTGCGCGAGGCGTTCAACCGAGCCTGGCCACTGCTCGAACCGCCCGACATCGTCGGCGACCTGTGGTCCGTGCCCGCCTACCTGCACAAGTGCGCGCCGCACCTGGCGGTTGACGACGTGCGCCGACTGCAGCGCCCCGACGCGGCGGCCTGGACGGTGTCCGACCTGCCGCTACTGGACGCCGCCCGGCAGCGGATCGGCGACCCCGCGATGGCGCAGACCAAACGGCGGCGCACCGCGCAGGCCGCGGCCGCCGCCGAGGAGATGCAGCGGGTCGTGGAGACCATCATCGAGGCCGACCACGACGGCGAGGCCGCGGTGACCATGCTGCGCGGCGAGGACCTGGTGGCCGCGCTGGCCGACGAGTCCGTACTGTCCGTGCTCATCGTGGACGCGCTGGCCGGCCCGTTCGCGCACATCGTGGTTGACGAGGCGCAGGAACTGACCGACGCGGAGTGGCAGATGCTGCTCTCCCGCTGCCCGTCGCGCAGCTTCACCGTGGTCGGCGACCGCGCCCAGGCCCGCCACGGGTTCACCGAGTCCTGGCACGAGCGGCTCAAGCGGGTCGGCTTCGACCACCTGAACCTGGCCACGCTGAGCATCAACTACCGCACCCCGGCGGAAATCATGGCCGAGGCCGAGCCGGTCATCCGCGCGGTGCTCCCGGATGCCAACGTGCCGACGTCGATCCGCAGCAGCGGCATCCCCGTCCGACACGGATCGGTGGCCGAACTGCCGTCGATTCTCGACGCGTGGCTGGCGGACAACATCGAGGGAATCGCTTGTGTCATAGGCGATCCGCGCGTCCAGCCCACCCGCCGCATCCGCTCGCTGACCCCGGAGCTGGCCAAGGGTCTGGAGTTCGACCTGGTCGTGCTCATCGACCCGGAATTGTTCGGCACCGGCATCGAGGGCGCGGTGGACCGCTACGTCGCGCTGACCCGCGCGACCCGGGAACTCGTCATTCTCCGTACGCCGGACCCGTCCGACTGACAAGTACTGTCGCTGCATCAGATCGGCTCCACGACGGGCCGGCAGGACGGCGGGACACTCAATGACTGCGCCAGACGCGCACGAATCCACGGCGCTGACGCCGCTGCTACGGGACTCCATGGTCGAGTGGGACGTGCTTGCGCAGCGCTATTCCGGGTTGCTGCGACTGGTCGACACGTTGATCGGAGTGGTGCCCAACTGCGACCGGTATCTGGAGATCTGGCCGCCCGCATTCCGGACGTACAACATCATGGTTCCGAACCTGTTGAATCTCCCCGTCCCGGTGTTCGGCGTCGGCGGCCCACCCGCTGCAGTTGTCGGCCTCGCCATGTACGTATCGAGTCGCACCGCCGGTTGCGCCTACTGTTCGGCGCACTCCTGTTCGTTCGCCCTTCGCCGCGGCGCAACACCGGCGAAGGTCGCGGCTGCGCTTGTCCCGGAGCAGAGTTCGTTCTCCCGGGGAGAGCTGGCGACCGTCGCGGTGGCCCGATCGCTGGGATCCATGCCCTGCGAACTGGCCACGGCCGAGCGCGACGAGCTGGTCGCGGTCTACGGCGAGCGGAACGCCGAATGGATCGCGCTGGCCGCGGTCATGATGGGGTTTCTGAACAAGTTCATGGACGCCATCGGCGTCGAGCTCGAGCAGCCGACAGCAGCCGAAGTGGCGGGCACCATGGGAGCTGACTGGTCGGCGGGCAAAGCCGGCGTCGGCCTCGACCCGGGTTCACCCGCCAAGCCCGCGCCGCCGGCCGACGGGCTGCGCACCAAGCTGAGTGTGTTGCCGCTGCTTCCGGCCGCGATCCGTTTTGACCGTCAGGCCCAGCAGGGCACACCGAAACGGTGGCCGGAAGTGGGCCACTATTTGGCCGAGCGCACCGGTCACAACTTCCCGGTGCTGGCGAAGCTGCACTCGTCCCGTGCCCGTCGCAGCATCGCGTCCATGCTGCGGGAGAACCTCGATCCGGAATCCTCGGTCATCGGCATCGAGCAGAAGGTGACGGCGGGCGCCGTCTTCGCGACGGTCGTCGAGAACGGGCGACTGCTCGACGACATCCGGGCCCTGGCGCGGCACACCGGCGTCGAGGACGCCTGCTTGCAGGCGGCAGTGGATTTCGCCGGGGGTACCCAGTCGGCGGCCCTGCCGGACGACCCGTCGACGTCAGCGATGCTCACGTTGGCGCGGGCCGCCGCCTACAGCCCTGCCCGCATCGATGCCTCGACCCTGGCCGCATGCCAGGCTGCCTGCCTGCCGGCGCCCGCGGTCGTCGAGCTGATCACCTGGCTCTCGGTCATGCAGATGTTGCACCGGTTGACCTGCTACCTCACGACCGCGGGATCAGCGTGAGGCCCTCGAACTCGCCGAGCGCCTCGCGGTAGACCTCCAGGCCGACGCCGTTGGGGTCGCGGAAGTACATGCTGTCCTCGACGCCGCGGTCCGGGCCCAGGTAGTCGATGCCGGCCCCGTCCAGCTTGGCCTTGATCTGGTCGAAGTGCTCGGCGTCCACGGACAGCGCCAGGTGCTGCACGGCGCCGATGGTCTCGGAGAACGCCGGGTGGTCGTGACCGGGGAAGTCGAAGAAGCCGAGCATGTTGCGGTTGCCGATGTCGAAGAAGAAGTGCGCGGAGCCCTTGTAGTCGCGGTTCTCCACCAACTCGACCAGCGGGAAGCCGAGGAATTCCTGGTAGAACTCGATGGTCTCCTCGACGTCGGAGCAGATCAGCGCCAGGTGATGCACGCCACGGGTCGGCGGGCTGCCGGCCGGGCTGTGCAGGTACTTCGCGCGCAGTTCCTTGCGATGGGCCCGGATGGCTTTGAGTTCGTCACCCTGTGGTTGGGGCATTGGCCACACCTCCGATCGGCGATTGCCCACGATAATCGCCGCATGTCCACCGCCGGCCTGGCCACCGTCACCAGCCTGCTGTTCGTCCCCGGTCACCGCCCGGACCGCTTCGCCAAAGCGGCCGACGCCGGTGCGGGCGCGATCATCCTCGATCTGGAGGACGCCGTCGCGCCGGAGGACAAGGACGCCGCCCGCGAGCACGTCGCCGCCTGGCTGGCCGACGACGGCCGCGGCATCGTGCGGATCAACGCGCCGGGCACTTCCTGGTACGCCGAGGACCTCAAGGCCGTGGCCGGCCACCCGGTGATGCTGCCCAAGGCGGAGACCGCAAACCAGGTCGCCGAGGTGGCCGCCGCACTCGGCCGGGATCCCGCCGTGCTGCCGCTCATCGAGACCGCCGCGGGCATTCTGGCCGCCGCGCAGATCCTCGCCGCGACCGGAGTGGTGCGCGCCGCGTTCGGCTCCATCGATTTGTCCGTCGGCCTGGGCGTGGATCCGGAGGACCGCACGGCGCTGCTGTTCGCCCGCTCGCGGTTGGTGCTGGCCTCGGCCGCCGCCGGGGTGGCCGGGCCGGTGGACGGCGTCACCACCGACGTCACCGATGAGACGCGGCTGGCCGCGGACGCCCGGCACGGCGCCGCGCTCGGCTTCACCGGGAAACTGTGCATCCACCCGCGCCAGCTGGCCGTCGTGCACGAGGCCTTCCGCCCCTCCGACGACGAGCTGCGCTGGGCCCGCCACGTGGTCGAGGCCTTCTCCAACGCGGGGATCAGCACCCTGGACGGAAAGATGATCGACAAGCCGGTGGTGGACCGCGCGCGCCGCATGCTGGCTCGGGTCGGCGAGGGCGCAGCGGTACCGTCACGGACGTGCTGATGAGACGGATGCAGCGGCCGGGCCCGAACACCTGGTCCCATCCGTACCGTGGGCTGTCCATGCAGGAGGTCGACTTCCGGCTGACCACCCCGGCGATCCTGGAGTATCTGGACGGCCGCGAGGTCTACCGGCGCACGGATTTCCTGGCGCTGCGACACCGGGACAACACCGCGTTGGTGATGGTGGAGAAGGCGAGCACCGAGCCGCTGTTCTCCCCGGTCACCGACGCGATCGTGCTGGCCGGCCCCGACGAGGTCGCCTATGTCGAGGACCAAAGCGTCGACGTGGGCAACGCCAGCGCACTGGCCCGGGCCGCCGACCGGAGCAAGCCGGCCACCGTCGTGCTCGGCATGTTCTCCCACGTCAACTTCATCTACCGACCGCAGCCAATCACGGTGCGGGTCACCGAGGTCGTCCCGCCGTGGCCGCCCAAACTGCTCACCCAGGCCCAACAGGTCGTCGACTTCGATGAGGACCTGCCACCCATCGAATTGGTGCTGGACGCGGTGCGCGTCGAAGACCTGGCCGTGGCCAACCCCGCCGACCACTACCTGCTGCCCTGCCGCGGATCCGGGGCCGGCATCCCCGGCTCCGATGTGGCGTTCCTGGACACCCGCCCGGCCACCCGGCAGGACTGGTTGCTGATCGGCTGCGAGCGGTCCATGCAGCTGCATCGGCATTTCTACGGCGACGAGCCCCGCCAGGTGGACCTGTGCCCGCGCGCCCGACTCGCCGCGGACGCCGCGTTCCACGCCGGCGACGAGCGCGCGCTGATCAAGTGCTGCCTGATCGAGCGCGGCCTGGAGGTCGACGAGCGCTCCGCGGTGGTGCCGTGGGGGGCAAACCTGGACGAGATCCGCCAGGGTCTGCGGCACCTGCTGCTACCCGGAGCCGACGGGGCCTGAGTCCCCCGGGAACCTTTCGATCATGAGCTCGCACCTCGCCGATTCACAGATCTACGGCCACCTGTGGACCACACCGACGTTGCACGCGCTGTTCGACGACGCCGGGCGTACCCAGGGCTGGCTGGACGTGCTGGTGGCCCTCGCCGAGGCCCAGCACGAGGTCGGTCTGCTGCCCGAGGGGGCCGCCGCGGCGATCCGCGAGCACGCCAGGGTGGATCGGTTGGACCTGGCGGCGGTGGCCGCCCAGACGCGGGCCACCGGTCATTCCACCCTCGGTCTGATCCTCCAGCTGCGCACGGTGCTGCCCGAATCGGCGCGGGAGTGGGTCTACTACGGCGCCACCGTGCAGGACGTCACCGATACCTGGACCGCACGCACCATGCTCGCCGTGCTCAACCAACTGGAGCGTGACCTCACCCGCTGCCGCCGGGCCGCGCTGGTGCTCGCGCGTACCCACCGGGACACGGTGATGTGCGGTCGTACCCATGGCCAGCCGGGCCTGCCGATCACCTTCGGGTTCAAGACCGCGGTGTGGGCAGACGAACTGGGACGGCACGCCGAGCGGCTGGCGCAGGCCCGCCCCCGCATCGGCGTGGTGCAGTTGGGCGGGGCCCTGGGCACCATGGAGTTCTGGGGGCCGGCCGCGCCGCAATTGCTGGACGCCTTCGCCCGCCGCACCGGCCTGACCACCCCGGACGTGCCCTGGCTCACCGCCCGCGACCGAGTCGCGGAATTCGCCACCCTGCTGGCCATGATCACAGGTACGTTGGCCAAGATCGGCAACGAGATCTTCGAGCTCTCCCGCCCGGAGATCGCGGAGGTTTCCGAACCGTTCACCGAGGGCACGGTGGGCAGCATCACGATGCCGCACAAACGGAATCCGGAAATCGCCGAGCACCTGGACACGCTGGCCCGGCGGGTTCGTCTGGATGCCGCGTCCTGTCTGGAGGGTCAGATCGCTCTGCACGAACGCGACGGTCGCAGTTGGAAGGCGGAATGGCTGGCCGTCCCCGAGGCGAGCCAATTGTCCGGGGCCGCGCTCAGCTTCGCCGCGCGGCTGTTGGAGGGACTGAACGTGGACGCGGAACGCATGCGGGCGAATCTGGACGCCCGGCGCGGCTTCCTGCTCTCCGAGCCGATGATGCGCGCGCTGAGTGACCGCATCGGCCAACATGCCGCGCACGAGGCCATGTACGAAACCGCGATGGCCGCTCTCGCCGAGGGTGTCGACCTGCCCGCCGCGGTGGCCGCGCGCGGATTGCTGACGGCAGATCAGCTTGCGGCCGCCACCGACCCGCACGCGGCGCTGGGCGCGGCCACCACGTTCGTCGATCGAGTGCTCGCCCGAGGAGGCGCATGACCACGGCTGCGGCGCGCGCCAGTTGGGCCGCTTTCGTACGCCGGCCGCGAGTGCGGCTGGGTACCCTGCCCACGCCGCTGCACCCGGCGCCACGGTTGTCCGAAGCGGTCGGCGTGGAGATCTGGCTCAAACGTGACGACCTGACCGGCTTGGGCCTGGGCGGTAACAAGGTCCGCGTGCTGGAGTTCGTGCTCGGCGACGCCCTGCAGCGCGGCGCGGACACGTTGATAACCGGCGGCGGGCCGTCGTCGAACTGGGTGATGCTGGCCGCGCTGGCCGCCCGCACCCGCGGGCTACAACCGATCCTGGTCATTTACGGCGAGCCCGTGCCATTGGTCGGCAACCTGGCCCTGGCCGAACTGGCCGGCGCGGAGATCGTGTTCACCGGTGAGCAGGACCGCGCGTCGGTGGAACGTGGCATCGACGCACTCGGCGCACAACTGCGCGCGCAGGGCCGCAACCCGTACCTGCTGGGCCGCGGTGGCGCGAGCGCGGTGGGTGCGCTGGGTTACGCAGCGGCCACCCTGGAACTGGTCACCCAGACTCGCGAGCAAAATCTGACCGCACATCAGTTGTGGTTGGCCACCGGCTCGTGCGGCACCCAGGCCGGACTGGTGGCCGGGCAGGCCTGGCAGGCCTGGCAGCAACCGAACTGGGCCGTGCACGGGGTAACCGTCAGTCGCCCGGTGTCCGAATGCGTGCAGCGCGTGTGGAACATCGCCGCGGAGGCCTGCGGACTGCTCGAAGTGCCACCGTGGGACCAGCCACCGATCGTGCACCCGGACACCGGGGACACCGAGTACGGCAAACGGTCCGCGGCCGCGGACACCGCCGCGGAACTGGTGGCCCGCACCGAGGGCGTGTTCCTGGACCCCGTCTTCGCCGCCAAGGGGATGGCCGGGTTGCTGGCCGCCACCGCCGCAGGTCAGGTGACCGGTCCGGTGATTTTCCTGGTCACCGGCGGTGCGCCCACCCTGTTCACTCCTGCGTGACTACGCCAAATGGGTGAAACCCACCCGATCGGATGATCGCGAAGTAACCGATCGGGCCATTTCCAAGCGCGGTGAAACCGGCGGTCTGCCGGCGTGCGTCTACCTGGGGAAGAAACGCACAGCCCGCCGCACCATCCGCCCCGACCCGCCAGTCGGGTCGAGAGGAGACCGAACGTCATGCACACCTGCTCCTGGTTCGTCTCGAACGAAGAGCCGCACTGCGGTGCACCGGCCACCCATCAGGTGACCGTCACCACCACGCTGTACCGCGCCACCGTCTGGTTCTGCACCGAGCACCGCGCGCAGCAGGAAGCCAACTTCGCCCGCCGCGGGGCCCGGATCCCCAGCGCGCGGCGCGCCTCGGAGAATGTCGCGGGCTGATCGTGCTCAGCCGCCGATGCGGCGGGCATGTGCCAGTAGCGCGCCCTCCGCGGCGTCCAATTTCTCCCGCCGCTCGACCGCCCGGGCCGCGGCCGCCCGTCCGGCCTGCATCACCTCGGCCGCCATTCCCCGCACCACCCCGGGCTCGGCACCGCCCCGGGTGACCCGGGACCCCACGATCGCCCGCGGATCCAGCGCGGCACGCAGATCCAGCGCGGCCAAGCCGAAGTCCTGCCCGGCCACCTCGATCGCGCTCTTGGCCAGCAGATCGCCGGTCATGTCCACGCCCCGGATGCCCGCCGCGGCCGCGGCACGCACCGCTGCGCCCACGACGCAATACGCGGTGCGGTAGTCGATGCCGACGGTCAGCATCAGGTGCTCGGCCAGGTCGGCAGCGACCGCATAACCGTTCTCCAGCGAGGCGTACATGCGCTCGGCGTTGACGGTCAGCCCGGCGATCACGCCCGTCATCAACCGCGTCTGACGCACCGCCAGGTCCATTGCCCGGGGTACCTCGCCATAGGCGAAGATCAGGTTGTCACTGCGTGCCGACGGGCTCTTGGTGACCGCGAGCATCCCGGTCAATCGGCCGATCAACACCCCGCACTCACCGCGGATCATGGTCAGCGCGTAAGGGTTGCGTTTGTTCGGCATCAGCACGCTGGTGCGCGAGTGGCCGTCGGCCAACCGCACGTAGTCGAACTCGTTGCTGGCCCAGATCTCCAGGTCCTCGGCCAACTTGGCCGACGTGGTGGCCAGACTCGTCACCGCGGACAGCAGCGCGATGTAGCCGTCGGTCTGCCACATGGCGTCGCGGGTGTGCTCGATGATGCCGTCGAAGGCGAGCAGGTCGGCCACCGTCTCCCGGTCGCCGGTCAGCGCGCTGCCGTTCACTCCGCCCGCGCCGCCGGGACTCTGGTTCAGCCACGCGTAGGCGTCCTGCAACCGACCCAGATCGCGCTGCGCCGCGTAGGCCGAGGTGAGCAGGAAATGCCCAAAGGTGGAGGGCTGCGCGTGTTGCAGGTAGGTCTGTTCGGCCAGATAGGTCTCCGCGTGCGCCTCGGCCTGCTCGCCGATCGCGACCAGCAGCGCCGCCGCGGCCTCCACCAGGTCCAACACGTCGCGGCGCAAGCGCAGCCGCAACGCGATGCGCACCGCCTCGCGACGCGGGCGGCCCGCGTGCAACCAACCCGCGTCATTCCCGATGCGCGCGGCCAGCCAGTCCTCGCGGCAGTTGTAGAGCTCCCCGCGCGCCGGGTCGTAGCCGAACTGCGCCACCGGCGTGGCGTGTGCCTCCAGCAGTGCACCGAGCAACCGCGCGGTGGCGCCATCCGGGCCGACGCCGCGCTCGCGCAGCACCAGGACGTGCGCGATGTCCGCATAGTCCAGCGGGTGGTGCAGCAACTCGGCGTCGGCGATCTCGATCGCGAACGCGCCCTCGATGAGCTCGG
Organism: Sporichthyaceae bacterium; assembly: GCA_036493475.1. NCBI lineage: Bacteria > Bacillati > Actinomycetota > Actinomycetes > Sporichthyales > Sporichthyaceae > Sporichthyaceae bacterium. The sequence goes on from DASXPS010000019.1 coordinate 45,334, forward strand.
GTGCGTACTCCGGCAACGACGCCCCTATTCCGCCGGACTAAACCGGCTTGCCGTCCACGAACAGCTGCGTGCGGTCCGGGTAGAAGCTCATCATCCCGGCGATCGCGGTGCACTGCGGGATCGGCGTTGGATACGTCCAGATGAGGTCGGAGTAGACCTTGCCGCCCACCTCGGCGGACCAGTAGCCGGCCTCGCCCTTGAACGGACACGTGGTGTGCAGGTCCGAGGGCCGCAGCAGGCTCGCGTCCACGTCCACCGCCGGGATGTACCAGCGGTCCGGAAGCCCGGTCTCGTGCAGGATCATCGCGCCGAACGTGCGGGCCAGCACTACCCCGGCCAGCTCCACGCGGACCTCCTGCCCAGCAGGAGCGGCCTCGATTGTCACGGCGTGTCCGGCGGTCTGCACGGTGTCCTCCCGGGTAGTGGTCAATCCCGAACGCCGTCGGGACCCAACGACTTGAAACCCAGATAGGGCACCAGAACTTCCGGCATCGCCACCGAACCGTCGGATTGCTGGTACTGCTCCAGGATCGCGGCCATGGTGCGTCCGATGGGCAGCCCGGAACCATTCAGCGTGGCCGCCGGCACCCGACTGCCGTCCGCGGTGCGCACCCGGATACCCGCCCGGCGGGCCTGGAACTGCCCGCAGTCCGAGCAGGAGGAGATCTCCCGGTAGCGGTCCTGGCTGGGCAGCCACACCTCGATGTCGTAGCTCAGCTGCGCGGAGAAGCTCATGTCACCGGCGGCCAGCTTGATCACCCGGTGCGCCAGGTTGAGCTCGGTCAGGCAACGCTCCGCGTGGGTCACCATCAACTCGAGTTCGGCCGCGGAGTGCTGCGCCACACAGATACGCACCAGCTCCACCTTGGAGAACTGATGCAGCCTCAGAATGCCGCGGGTGTCCCGGCCGTAGGAGCCGGCCTCGGAGCGGTAGCACGGGGTGTGCGCGGTGTAGGCGAACGGTAGGGCGGCCTCGTCGAGAATCTCGTCCGCGTGCAGGTTGGTCAGCGGCACCTCGGCGGTGGGGATCAGGAACAGCTCGCGGCCACCTGCGGAGGTGGCGAACAGGTCCGCCTCGAATTTGGGCAGTTGACCGGTGCCGGTCATGGTGGCCCGGGTGACCAGCGTGGGGAGCGAATACTCCGTGTAGCCGTGCCGACGGGTGTGCAGGTCGAGGAAGAAGGTGGCGAGGGCCCGCTCCAGCGCGGCCCCCGCACCGACGGCAACCGCGAACCGCGGCCCGGACAGCTTGGTGGCGCGGGCAAAGTCCAGAATGCCCAACGACTCACCCAGGTCGACGTGGTCGGCCGGGGTGAAGTCGAACGAGGGCGGGGTACCCCAGCGGCGCACCTCCACCGCGTCGTCCTCGCTGTTGCCGTCCGGGGCGGCCTCGGACGGGAAGTTCGGGATGCCCAGCAGCGCCTCGTGCAATTGCGCGCCGAACCGGTCGGCGTCCTCCTCGGCCGAGCGAATGCCGTCCTTGAGCTGCCGAGCGGACTCCTTCAGCCCTTCGACGTCGCCACCGGACCTGGCCGCGGCTGCGACCTCGGCGGCGATCCGCTTGGACTCGGCCCGCAGTTCATCGCCGGTGCGGATCGCCGCGTTGCGTGCGGCCAACAGATCGGCCAGTGGTGCCGGGTCCAACCGGTAGCCACGCCGGGCGAACCGGCGGACGGCCTCGTCGCCGAGGGAGATCAGCTCTTTGGCATCGTGCACCAAGCCAATCTAGTGGGCTACGCGCCGCCGTCCGCCTCGTCCTTCCCGTTGACCGTGAGCTTGTACCCGGCGTACGTCTCGGCACCGGAGTTCACATCGTCGTTGTCGTCATGTGCGACCACCGCGATGACCTGCGGGTAGCCGGCGAAGGCCTTGAGCGCCTTGGCGTCCATCGAGGCGTCGAAGCCGTTGAAGCTCTTGACCAGGATGCGGTTGGTCTTCGGGTCCAGGCCGACCAGGCTCACGTACCAGTTGTCGACCTTGGCCCCGCCGGCCGAGGGGTCGGTGCTCGGCGGGATGGTGATGGTGCCGGGGTCGGTAGCACCACCGGTCACGGTGGCGTCACCGAGGAAGTCGAATTTTCGCAGCGCCTTGCCGGGCAGGTTCTTGTCGCCGTCCTTGAGCAGGATGTAGTCCGCACCGTTGGGTCCGACACCCGGCATCTGGTAGGAGGTCGCGTTCGACAGGTTGATGGTCGAGTCCAGGCTCTTCGTGGTGATGCGGCTCGCCTTGATGCCCTTCACCTGCGCGCCCTTCTGGCTTGCGTAGTGGTCGAGCAGGTTCATCAACTGGTAGTCGTGCAGTACCTGCGCGACGGTCGTGCCCTTGGCGAACTTGTCCAGCTGGGTCTGCACACCCTTCAGGCCCTGGTCGGCCCCGTCCTGGTGCAGGGCACTCATGAAGTCCCGACCGTAGCGATCGTCGAGGAACTGCATGAACGACCAGGCGTTGCCGTAGTCCGCGAGCACCTCCGAGCCGGTGCCCTCGTCCTGCCACATGGTCAGCGAGTTCTCCGCGCCACCGCACGGGTTGGGGTTGGGGTTGGACGGGCCCTTGACCGTGCCGTAGCCGTGGAAGCAGAAGATGTGGCTCTCCGCGTGCGTCTGGTGCACGTTGCGCCGGGTGTCCCCGTAGCCGACGAGGCCGATCGCGAAGTCCGAGAGACCCTCGTTGATCCAGGTGACCTCCTGCGGGTCCTGGTACTGCTGCAGGAGGTGTTGCCACTCGTGGGCGAACACGCCCTCGTAGGCACGGGGGCGGGCCGGGCGGGACTTGCACAGGTCTGCGCTGGGGTCGTTGGCCGGGTCGGCGCCGGTGCGGTGGATCCAGTCGAACGCGTCGATGGTCATCACGTTGCGGTCGGTGAGCTGGTTGAAAATCGGCGCGTAGAAACCCGCGATGTAGGTCTTGTTCTTCGGGAAGTCGTAGAAGTTCGGGTCGCGGACGTTGTCCACCAAGGTGACCGTGTGACCGGCGTCACCGGCGAAGTCGATGCCCGCCGCGGCAATACCGGGGATGGTCGAGGAACCCGAGCGGTCCTTCGGGACCGAGAAGGTCTTGGTCTCCTTCGGATACATATTGTTGTCGAACTCGCTGACCAGCGACTTCACCTGCGCATCGGTCACGTCGGTGCTGTGCGGGGTGTTGTTGCGGCAGTCACCGGTCGGGAACGCCGTGCCGTTGGACACGCCGTCGTTGCCGGAGGCCACCCACACCTCGATGTGCTGACCGACCGCGCGCAGCGTGTACTGCTTGAGGTAGATACCGGTGACGCCGTCATGGGTGGCGTCGATGGCCGGCCAGAACAGCTGTGTCCCCACCGCCGGAGTCGACTCACCGGGCAGCATCGGGCGAGCCGCGTCGCGCAGTTTCGCCAACTGGGACAAGGTGATCGTGGGGGTACCGAGCATGGCGGCCAGTTGCGGGGAGAGCACGTACTGTGCCGCGGGCGACAGGGTGGCCATGTCGCCACCCAGCGATACCCACTGCTGGTTGCTCGCCGGCGCGCTCGTGAAATCAGGCGGCGCGGCCGCGAAGGCGTGATTGCTCGGGATGGTCGCGCCGGCGGCGGCCAACAACCCGAACACGCCGACAGCCACACCTGAGCGCAGCACAGCACCGCGACGGATCACCCGCATACCCGACCCCACTCCCCAACGAACACCCTCATTGCAGGGTGGGCGAGAAAATCCTCCCGCCGTGACGAATGTTAGGTGACCGGCATGACGGATACCTGCGCCATTCGAGTGCCATTGTCCGTCTTTGGCGCGCGCATAACGGTCACCTAATATCCGGCAACCCACACCCGGATGGCCGAAAGCCGGTCAAATCGGACAATTCAGACCACGCTGCAACGCGGTGAGATTCCTTCGCATGATGCTCAGGTAATCGCCGGGCGTACCCGGCGCCAGACCTTCCAGCGGGTCGAGGGTGGCGGTGCTGACACCGGCCTCCCGGGCCAGGGTGTCGGCCACCCGCGGACTGGCCAGCGTCTCGGTGAACACGGTGCTGACATGGTCCCGGCGGATCAGCGACACCAGATCGGCCATGTGCCGCGGCGAGGGTTCCGCCTCGGGGTCCAAACCGGTGACCCCAATCTGGGTCAGGCCGTAGCGGCGGGCCAGGTGCCCGAATGCCTGGTGGTTGGTCACGATCCGGGTGGAGGTGCACCCACGCAGTCCGTTGGCATAGTCACGGTCCAGCGCCTGCAGGTCGGCGATGGTGTCGGTCTGCCGGGTCCGGATGCTCGCGGCGTGGTCCGGGTCCAATTGGGCCAGGGTGTCGCCGACCGCGGCGACGATGCGTTGCATGGCCACCGGGTCCAGCCACACGTGTGGGTCGGTGGCATCGGTCGGGTCGTCGAGCACTGCGCGCACGTCGAGTGCGTCGTGCGGCGGTGCGATGCGCACCGCATCGTCCAACGCGGGTTGGAATCGGCGTTGGTAGATGACCAGATCCGCCCGGCCGATGGCGGCCACCTGACGTGGGGACAGCTCCAGGTCGTGGGGTTCGGCGCCGGCCGCGGTGACCAGGCCGACCGCGAGGTCGTCGCCGGCCAACCGGCCGGCGGCCCAGTAATAGGGGTAGAACGCGCCCAGCACCACCGGACGGCCGTGCGCGTTGGCCACCATCTGCACCGGTCCGCAGCCCGCGAGCAATGCGGGCAGCGCGAGCGCTGCCGCAAGAACCCGCCGGGGCCTGGAGAACACGGTAATCATGTTCAATAAGCTGGGCCGACATGTCAATTCCCGGGATGCTCGCGGGGGCCGGCGAACGTTGCATCTGTGCGCCGGGGCCGGTGCGCAGCAGGCCCGAGCGAGCGCTAAGCTACTGGCGAGTCACTTCGCAGGGAGGCCAGCCGTGAGCACCGAAGCTTTCGTGTACGAGGCGATCCGCACCCCCCGTGGACGCGGCAAGAAGACCGGGTCGCTGCACACCGTCAAGCCGATCACGCTGGTCACCGGCCTGATCGATGAGTTACGCCGGCGCAACCCCGGCCTGGACACCGATCGCATCGACGATCTGGTGCTCGGCGTGGTCTCCCCGGTGGGCGACCAGGGCGCCGATATCGCCAAGACCGCGGCGATCGCCGCAGGCCTGCCGGAGACCGTGGCCGGCGTGCAGATCAACCGGTTCTGCGCCTCCGGCCTGGACGCGGTGAACCTGGCCGCCCAGAAGGTGCGCTCCGGCATGGAGGACCTGGTGCTGGCCGGCGGCGTCGAGTCGATGTCCCGGGTTTCCATGGGCTCCGACGGCGGCGCTTGGGCGATGGACCCGGAGACTGCCTACGAGACGTACTTCACCCCGCAGGGCATCGGCGCCGACCTGATCGCCACCCTCGAGGGCTGGACTCGCGAGGACGTGGACCGTTATGCGCTGCTCTCCCAGGAGCGGGCCGCCAAGGCGCAAGCGGGCGGGCACTTCGTGAACTCGCTGATCCCGGTTCGCGACCGCAACGGCGTGGTGCTGCTCGATCACGACGAGCACGTGCGCGCGGACAGCACGCTGGAGGGCCTGGGCACGCTGCCCGCCTCCTTCGAGATGATCGGCGAACTCGGCGGCTTCGACTCGGTGATCCTGCAGAAGTACCACTGGGTCGAGAAAGTCAACCACGTGCACCACGCCGGTAACTCCTCCGGCATCGTCGACGGCGCCGCCCTGGTAGCTGTCGGCACCGAGGCCATCGGCAATGAACTGGGCCTGATCCCGCGGGCCCGCATCGTGTCCACCGCGGTCAGCGGCGCCGACGCGGCGATCATGCTCACCGGCCCGGCGCCGGCCACCCGCAAGGCGCTGCTCAAGGCCGGTCTGGACGTGGACGACATCGACCTGTTCGAGATGAACGAGGCCTTCGCGTCGGTCGTGTTGCGCTTCTGCAAGGACATGGGCCTGTCCCAGACGGAGATCGAGGAGAAGGTCAACGTCAACGGCGGCGCGATCGCGCTGGGCCACCCGCTGGGCGCTACCGGCGCCATGCTGATCGGCACCATCGTCGACGAGCTGCACCGCCGCGACGCGCGCTATGGCTTGGTCACCATGTGCGTCGGTGGTGGCATGGGCATCGCGACCGTCGTCGAGCGCGTCTGATCCAGCACCCTGTAATTCCCCTGGCACCAGTCTTGTGATGCACCGTCAGTTGTAGAGGAGAACCGGTGACGGCTTCGGAGATGATCGGCACCTTCCGGTGGGAGGTCGATCCCGATGGGATCGTCGTGCTCACCATGGACGACCCGGCCGGTTCGGCCAACACCATGAACGCCGCCTGGGTGGAGTCGATCGCCAAGGTGAACGACCGCCTGGAGGCGGAGAAGGCCACCATCACCGGCGTGGTGATCACCTCGGCCAAGAAGACGTTCTTCGCGGGCGGCAACCTCAACGAGATCATCGCCACCCGTCCGGAGGATGCGGCGGCGTGCACGGACAACGTCAATCTGATCAAGAAGCAACTGCGCCGGCTGGAGACCCTGGGTCGCCCGGTGGTCGCGGCCATCAACGGTGCCGCACTCGGTGGCGGCTACGAGATCGCTCTGGCCTGCCACCACCGCATCGCGCTGGACGCCAAGGGCAGCCAGATCGGCCTGCCCGAGGTAAGCCTCGGCCTGCTGCCGGGCGCCGGTGGCGTGGTCCGCACGGTGCGCTTGCTGGGCATCCAGGACGCGCTGATGAACGTGCTGCTGCAGGGCCAGCGCTACGCCCCCTCCGACGCGCTGAGCAAGGGTTTGGTGCACGCGCTCGTGGACAGCCCCGAGGCGCTGCTCGCCGATGCCAAGGCCTGGATCAAGGCCAACCCGAAGGCGGTGCAGCCCTGGGACTCCAAGGGCTACAAGATTCCCGGCGGCACCCCCACCACCCCGGCCTTCGCGGCGAACCTGCCCGCATTCCCGGCCAACCTGCGCAAGCAGATCAAGGGCGCGCCGATGCCCGCGCCGCTGAACATCATGGCCGCGGCCGTGGAGGGCGCGCAGGTCGACTTCGACTCCGCGCTGCTCATCGAGACGCGCTATCTGGTGGATCTGATTATCGGTCAGGTCTCCAAGAACATGATCAAGGCCTTCTTCTTCGACATGCAGTTCGTCAACTCCGGCGGCTCGCGGCCGCAGGGCTATGACGTCTACAAGGCCAAGAGGGTCGCCGTGCTCGGCGCCGGGATGATGGGCGCGGGCATCGCGTATGTCTGCGCCAAGGTCGGCATCGAGGTCGTGCTCAAGGACGTCAGCCTGGAGGCGGCACAGCAGGGCAAGGCCTACTCCGAGGGCCTGGTGGCCAAGGCCGTGGGCCGCAAGAAGATGACGCAGGAGGCCGCCGACGGCCTGCTCGCGCTGATCACCGCGACCGACAAGGCCGAGGATTTGGCAGGCGCGGACCTGGTGATCGAGGCGGTGTTCGAGAACACCGAGCTCAAGCACAAGGTGTTCGGCGAGATCGAACACGTGGTCAACGCCGACGCGGTACTCGGCTCGAACACCTCCAGCCTGCCCATCACCGGCCTGGCCGAGGGTGTGCAGCGCGCCGAGGACTTCATCGGCCTGCACTTCTTCTCCCCGGTGGACAAGATGCCGCTGCTGGAGATCATCGCCGGCAAGCGCACCAGCGACGCCACCCTGGCCAAGGCCTTCGACCTGGCCCAGCAGATCCGCAAGACCCCGATCCTGGTCAACGACTCCCCCGGCTTCTTCACCAGCCGGGTGATCGGCACCTTCATCAACGAGTGCCTGGCCATGGTGGGCGAGGGCGTGGACCCGCAGTCCATCGAGCAGGCCTGCACCCAGGCCGGGTACCCGGTGGGTGCGCTGGCGCTGATCGACGAGCTGAACATGTCACTGATGCGCAAGATCCGCGCAGAAACCAGGCGCAACGTCGGCGACGCGGGCTGGGCGAACCACCCGGCCGACGCCGTGGTGGACCGCATGCTCGACGAATTCAACCGTCCGGGCCGCAAGGACGGCGTGGGCTTCTACAACTACGTCAACGGCCAGAAGGCCGGACTGTGGCCGGGCATCCGTGAGCACTTCGGCAACGACGAGGCCAACCCGGCACTGGGCACGGCGGGCCTGATCGAGTTGCAGGAGCGGATGCTGTTCATCGAGTCGATCGAGACCATCCGCTGCTTCGACGAGGGCGTGCTGCGCTCGGTCGAGGAGGCCAACATCGGCGCGATCATGGGCATCGGCTTCCCGCCGTGGACCGGCGGCGTGGTGCAGTACATCGCGCAGTACGCCGACGGGCCGCAGGGCTTCGTGGACCGGGCCCGGGAACTGGCCGACAAGTACGGCGACCGCTTCACCCCGCCGGCCTCGTTGGTCGCCGCGGCCAAGGAGGGCAAAGTCCTGCTCGGCTGAGCCCCGGACGACCGCTTCTACCCGGGCGTCCGAAGAAGCGTGAGCTATGGCTCACGGTTCTTCGGACGCGCCGCCTGATGGAGGATGCCGTGAGCGGCGACGCACTGGTTCTGTCGACCACGACCGGTGGCGTGGCCACCCTGACGTTGAACTCGCCGGCCAACCGCAACGCCCTGTCCACCGCGATGCTCACCGCGCTGACCGATGCGCTGGACGCCGCCGAGGCCGATGCCTCCGCCCGGGTGGTCGTGCTCACCCACAACGGCCCGGTATTCAGCGCCGGCATGGACCTGAAGGAATCCGTCGTCGTCGGCCTGGAGAAGGTCTCCGGAATCATGTTGGGCATGCTGCGGCGCATTGCCGCGCTGTCCAAGCCGGTGGTGATCCGGCTGGCCGGCCCGGTGCGCGCCGGCGGCCTGGGCATCGTCGGGGCGGCCGATGTGGTCATCGCCGCCGACGACATCACCTTCGCGTTCACCGAGGCCCGCATCGGGGTGGCGCCGGCGATCATCTCCCTGACCGTGCTGCCGCGCATGGAACCGCGCAAGGCCCACCGGTGGATGCTGTCCGGCGAGACCTTCGACGCCACCGCCGCTGCGGACGCCGGGCTGATCAGCCAGGCCGTGCCCGCCGCCGACCTCGACGCCGCCGTGCAGGCCGTGCTCGCCGAACTGCTCCTCGCCTCCCCGCAGGGTCTGGCCGAGACCAAGAAGTTGCTCGGGCAGGAGATCGTCGGCCTGCTCGACCGCGACGGCGAGGACATCGCCCGGCTCTCCGCGAACCTGTTCGCCTCCGAGGAGGCCAAGGAGGGCATGACTGCCTTCCTGGAGAAGCGCAAGCCCCGCTGGCAACAGGTCTGATGCGACGTCCCGTCAGCCGCGGGCGGGACGCGCTCGACCCACTGTCATACCCGGGGCGTCATCTGCAGGCCCAATTCGAGCCCCAAAACGACGCTGCGCGTATGAGAGTGCTCGCTGCGCTCATGAATGAGCGGAGCGGACCCCCTCGTCAGCAGGTGGAGGGTGCGGCCGTGCCGGCGAAGCGGGCGGCGATCCAGTCCAGCGCCGCGAAGGCACCCGACCCGGCCACGAATACGTGTTCGCCGGAGGTGTACTCGCGGTAGTCCACCGCAAGGCCGTGCCGGCAATAGTTCGCGACCAGCGCCTGCACATCCTTGAGCGGGATCAACTCGTCATTGGTCGCCTCGTAGATGTGCATGGGCGCCGTGGGGGTCCGCCGGCCCAACAGGTTGGCGGCCAACACGGCGCGGACGGCGGGCAGGCCCAAGGGGTCGGGCACCCGGCTGTAGTCGGCGAGGCGCTTGAAGGCGTAGGTCGAGGCGATCTGCCCGACGCACTCACTCGCCACCTCGGCGGCGGCCTCCTTGCCCCGGGCATTGAGGATCTGATCCAGCCTGAGCTGCGGATAGGCGCGGTTCAGGCCCACCGCGGCGGCGAGCAGGAGCCCGGACCCGGGCCCGCCGTCAAGGCCCCGGGCGACGTGTTCGAGGTTGACCGGGATGCCGCCCGCGGCGATACCCACCAGGTGAAGATCCGGCGCGTAGGACGCGGCCAGTTCAGCCGCCCAGGTCGAGGCCAGCCCGCCCTCGGAGTAGCCCCAGATTGCGGTCGGGGTGGCCGGGTTCAGCCCAAGCTCGGGCAGGTGCAGTGCCGCGCGGGCGCCGTCCAGCACCGCGTGCCCGGTGGCCGGGCCGGAGGCGTAGGTGTGCGGGCCGGGGGTGCCCAGGCCCTCATAGTCGGTGATCACGACCGCCCAGCCGCGGGCGATCACCGACGCCATCAGGGCCTCCTCCGGGTCGAAACCCAGGCGCAGCAAATAGGACGGGGCGCACAACGGGCCCATGCCGTGGGTGCCGATGTTGTAGGCCACCAGCGGCCGACCGGAGTCGGGCTTGCCGTCGTCCGACACCCCGACGGTGCCGCTGACCGCATTGGGCCGGCCTTGGGTGTCGGTGGATCGGTAGAGCACCTGGTAGGTGCGCACCGGCATGGGCAGGCCCAGCCCACGCACGGTCACCGGACGCGAGCGCAGGATGGTGCCCGGCGGCACGTTCGGGATCGGGTTGGGCGGGGTGTAGAAACTGTCCGCGCTGGGCGGCTGCGGGTAGCTGCTCCCGTCGGGCTCTGCCCATTCCTTTTGGCCAGCGGCCCTGGCCACCCCCGCCGGGGCCAGGAACGCCAGTAGAGCGGTGATCATCGCCAGGGCCAGACCCTGACGGAATATCCGGTTCGTCCCCATACCGGACAGCTTCTTACCGCGGGTAATGAAGGTCAATAGCCTCGACGGTAAAAACCCGACCCGAGGTCGGATTTAACTCCGAGCAACGTCCCGAGCCGCGTCGCGAGCCAGCTTGGCGTCCCGGCGCTCGGTGAACCGGGAGGCGGCGGAGTCCAGTTCCTCCAGCGTCGCGTCCAGCTCGAGGCGGGCCTTCTCCCCTTCGGCGCCGAACTCGCGCTCCCAGACGTTCCAGAACTTCAGCACCGGCAGCACCACGGCGTCGCGATGTTGGCGGATGTCGTAGATACCGGCCATGGCGATCTCCAGCGCTTTGCGCTGGAAGCCCGGCAGGTCGTAGCCCGGCATCTGGAATTTCTTCACCACGTCGGTGATGGCGCGCATGGTCCGGTCCGGCGCGATCTCCAGTGAGGCCTCCAGCAGCCGCCGGTAGAAGACCATGTGCAGGTTCTCGTCGGTGGCGATGCGGGAGAACAACGCCTCCCCGACCGGGTCGCCGGTCGCCTTGCCGACGTTGCGGTGCGAGACCCGGGTGGCCAGCTCCTGGAAGGACACGTAGGCGATCGAGGCGATGGCGTCGCCGGGGTTGTCGTTGGCGAAGCCCTGCGACATGTGCACCATCCGCTCGCGCTCCAGCGCGACCGGGTCGCAGGCCCGGGTGACCAGCAGGTAGTCACGGATGGCCTGGCCGTGCCGGCCCTCCTCCGCGGTCCACCGGTGCACCCACTCGCCCCACGCGCGTTCGCGGCCGAACAGCACGGCGATCTCGAAGTGATAGCTGGGCAGGTTGTCCTCGGTGAGCAGGTTGACGGCCAACGCGGTGGCCACCGAGGACGGCACCGAGGACTGCTCGCGTGCCCACGCCTCGCCGCCGAGGGGCCCGTCATAGGTACGGCCCTGACTCCACGGCACGTACTCGTGCGGCATCCATTCCTTGGCATGCAGCAGGTGACGGTTGAGTTCGGCCTCCACCACCGACTCGAGTTCGAGCAGGATCTCGGCTTGACCGATCGGTTCAGCGGTAGTCGTCACAATTCTCCCGTGCGGCAGCAGGTACAGATTTAAGGTTACGCAACCGTAGGTACCCACTCATCAGGTTACGCAACCGTAGGTAGTGTTGTCACCAAGAACCTGGTGAAGCCGATCACCATGGTGTGCCGCAGCCCCATAAATGACCATGGACGAGGGCTGTTTCGATGCACCCTGTGGGCGCTCGAACACATAGAGCGACAGATCTGACGGAACGTCTTATGTCGGCCCAAAACCTCGGATATGACTGCCGTCAGGGCCGGCGCAAGTGCCCCGAAACACGGCACGATTTCCCTATGCCCGTGAGGAATACGCACCCCGCCGACGTCGCGTCGATGTTTGCCGTCGACAGCCCGGCCCCGTCCGTGCGGCGGGTCAATCGCGGCTCCGCGGTGCTGCTCGGGTTGGCGGTCATCAGCGCCTCGGCGACGGTGAGCTTCGGCGTCTGGATGGCCAGTTACGCCCAGCACATCTCCCACTGATTCACACCAACACCCTCGCTCACAGCAGGTCCAGTGAGCTGATCAGCCACTTGCCGGCGTGCTTCTCCAAGCTCATCTTCATCCGGCTGCGATCGATCTTCGGGGCCTTGCTGCTGGCGTTGATGACGGTCTGATCGACGAACAGCAGCAGCGTGGCGTGCTTGGTGTCCGAGGAGAGCACCGCGGTCTCCAGCACCTGCCCGGTGGCCCTGGCCTGGAATTGCGCGATGAGGTCACGCAACTGCTGGCTGGCCGCGGTGTACTGCGCCCGGAAGGTCCCGGTGGAGTTGCTCAGGACCTTGTTGAAGTCGGCGTCCAAGTGGTCGTGGTCGTAGGTGGTGAGGTCGACGGCATAGCCCTGCGCGGTGGCCACCGCGGAATCCCGGGCAGAGTCCAACTGATGGTGATGGCGCACCTTCAGCCCCAGCCACCCGGCCAACAGCAGGGCGAGCACCAACGCCATCGCGAGCACCAGCACGGCGCCAGGTCGGCGCGGGCCACCGGCCCGGCTCCGGCCGCGCCGGCGTCCGGGCGAGGGGTCGGCGGGTGCGGTCTCCGGCGCCGTCGCGGACTCGGTCACAGCCAACTGCTCCAGGGGTCGGGTCGGGGAAAGGGTTGTGCGGGCCATTGTGACCTGCCGATCAGGACTGCAGCATCGCCAGCAGCAGGGCGATCACGGAAGCCGCGCTGCCCAACGCGCGCAGTGGTTGCACCTGCAGCCGGGTGCCGTCGGGCAGGAGCACCAGACCATCGGCGGGGTCGTACCCGCCGAGCGTGATCGGTTGCGAATCCCGCACCGGCGGCGGCGCGCCCGGACCCGACGGTTCGGGTCGCGGGGCGTTCTGCGCCCCCCGGGCACCCACGCCGGGCGTGGTGGTGTCCTTGCAGTAGCGATTGAGGTCCGGCGGCACCCGGGTCGGGTCGATCGGGTTGCGTCGGGGCCCCCCGTAGCTGCACACCGGATTGCCGGTGAGGTGCAACTCGTTGCGGAAGTTACCGCCCTGCGCGGTGGTCTTCAGCGCCGCGGTGGCCTGCGGGAAGGCGATCAACAGCGCGTTGAGGGCGGGCAGCCGCGCGGCGACCAGCGAACCCGGCGTCACCAGATTGCCCAGTAGCGCCGAGACCGGGCTGGACAGCGTGGTGATGAAGTCGTTGAGGTTGCCGATGCCCGCCGGGCCGGTGTCCAGCACCTTGCTCACCGTCGGGCTGCCCTGCTTCAGCGCCTTGGTCAGCGTGCGCAGCGAAGCGTTGAAGGACTTGAACTCACCGGACAGCTCGTTGGCCGTGTCCAGGTCGGTCTTGCCGTTGCGCAGCAGATCGACCGCGGCCGGCAGGCTCTGCTGCATCGAGGCGAGCAGCTTGTCGGAGTTCTCCACCAGCTGCGCCAGCTCGGGACCGCTGCCGACGAACGCCGCGGCCAACTCGTCGATCACCGTGCGCAGATCTTTGGTGCCGATCTGGTCGAGCAGTTGGGCAACGTCGCGCACCACCACCGCGATAGGCAACGGCACGCTGGTGCGCGCCACCGGGATCACGCTGCCCTCGGCCAGGTAGGGCGGGTTCGCGGTGCGCGGGCGCAGGTCCACGAACTGCTCCCCGGCCGGCGACAGCTCGGCGACCGCTGCGTCGGTGTCGATCGGGACCTTCGTACCGCGGTCGATGGTCAGATCTGCCGTCACCCCGCCGGGGCGCAGCTGCACATCGGCGACCCGGCCGACGATCTTGCCCCGATAGGCGACCTCCGAGCGCGGGTAGAGCCCGCCGGAGGAGGCCAGCTCCAGGTGCACGGTGAACGGCCGCTTGCCGATCTGCAGGCGCAGCACATTGAAGGCCACGTGGTACACACCCAGCGCCAATACCAGCAGCACGGCGATGTTGGCCAGCAGCGTTCCGCGACGGCGCAGCAGGGCTATCATCGGCGCCGCTCCTGCCATACCTGACGTAGACTCAGATCGGGTGCGGTATCGGGGTTGACGCCCAACCCGATCGATCTGCTGTTGAACAGCGCGTCGCCGGTGAGGTAATCGGCGGGGACTGACTCGTCGAGGAACTTGCCGAACCGGATGAGCTGTTGCAGCGTGGGACCGACCTGGTTCTGGATGGAGATCAACGCGTCCAGCACGGGTTCCGCCGACTTCAGTGTGCTGACCAGGTCCGCGCGGCTGGCACGCACGACCTTGTCCCCGGCCTTGCCCAATGCCGCCACCCGGGCGAGCAGGTCAGCGAACCTGTCGGTCTGATCGGCCAACAGTTTCGCGGCGGGCGCGGTGTCGGCCAACGCGGCCCGAATCGTCTCCCGGCGTTTGGCCAACGTCGCGGACAGCGAATCCAGGGCGCCCAATGCCCGGTCGATATCCGCGGTGCGGGCATTCAGCGCGCCGAGCGCGTCGTTCAGCGAACGCAACAGGCTGGGGGTGTCGCCGGCGTGGCCGGAGATGACCTTGTTCAGCTCCACCACGATCGTGCGCAACTGGGCCAGACCACCGCCGGTGATCAGCACCGAGGCGGCGGCCAGCATGTCCTCCACGCTGGCCGCCGTGGACGTGGCCGCCGCGGGAATCACGTCGCCCGCGTGCAACGTGCGGGCACCGTGGCCGGGATCAATCGCGATAAACCCCTCGCCCAGCGGGGTGGTCAACCGCAGTTCCGCGGTGGCCTGATCAGTGAGCACCACCTTGGTCGGCAGCCGCAACTGCACCCGGGCGATGAAGTTGGTGGTGCTGATGTGAGCGACCCGACCCACGTCCACGCCGTCCACCCGGACGTGCGCACCGTCCGGCAGGTTCAGCGCATCGGCGAATTCCGCGGTGAGCTCATAGCTCGGCCCGGACACCGACCCGCCGGGTCGCGGCAGAGCACTGAGCGCCGGGCCGCATCCGCTCAGCGTGAGCGTCCCGGTGAGCGCAAGGGCGACGACTCGCGCACTTAATGGGCACCGTCTCATCGCGCACCCCGCGGCGGAAACGCATCGGAGATCGACCCGATCGGCTTGCCCGCATTGGAGCACAGGAACGGGCCGAGGCCGTCGCAGAACTGCTGGGCGACCACCGGGTTGAGCAGATTCGCCGCGGCCGAGGCGTGCACAACGATGCGCTGGTCCTTCGGGTTCACCGCCATGTACAGGTTCTGAAAGGTCAGTGGCAGCACGTCGAGGGCCTCGGTGAGTTGCTGACGGTGCGCGTTGATCACCTGGAGCACCGCGGTGAGGTCCTGTAGGGTGCTCTTCGCCGCGCCCTGGTTCTTCTTCACGAATGCGCCCACCTCGGTGACCGCGGTGGACAGCGCGTTCAGCGTGGAGTTCAACTGCTCGCCGTTGTCGGCCAGCACTGCGGTGGCCGTGGTGACGTTCTTGCTGAACGCCCGCACGGTGGCGTCGTTGCGGGCGAACGCCCCGGCCAGCCCGTCCAGGCTGCGGATCAGCCCACTGATGTCGTCCCGGTTGTCGGCCAGCGTGCCGATCGCCGCGGCCAGCCCCTGGATGCTCTGGTGGATCTTCAGACCGTTGCCCTTGAGGTTGCTCGCGGCCACGCCCAGCGCGTCCCGGATCACGCCCACCGTCCGCTGGTCGGCGGTGAAGCTGGTGGACAGTTTGTCCAGGGCCGCCACGATCCGGTCGAACTCCACCGGGGTGTGGGTGCGCGCCAGCGGAATGGTGGCGCCGTCGACCAGGCTCGGCCCGGACTTCCAGGCCGGGCTGAGCTCGACGTAACGATCGGCGATCACGCTGGGCGGAATGATCAGCGCGCCGGCGTCGGCCGGGATCGGTTGGCTCTTGCGCACCGACATCCGCACCAGCACCTGCGCGCCCTGCGCGGTGACCTTGGTGACCCGACCCACCGGCACACCGAGCACGTCCACGGTATTGCCGGGGTAGACACCGACGGACTCGACGAACACCGCGCTGATCGTGATGTGGTCGGCGCCGAACGGCACGCACCCGGCACACAGCAAGCCGGCCACCACAGCCACCCCTGCGGTGAATCGGCGCGCGATCTGACGCATCATCGGCTCAGCCACCACCCGTGGGCGGGGTGCACTTGCCCTGCGGTGCGCACAGCATGGAGTCCGGGAAGACCGCGTCCGGGCCGTTGATGTCCATGTAGGGGCCGTTGCCGACGACGTTCGCGAAGTAGCGGGCGGCCGGCCCCAGCAGGATGCCGATCTGGTCCAGCGCATCGGAGTTGGCCCGCAGCGTGGCGAGCACCACGTCCAGATGTGCCAGCAACGGGGTGATCGTGGCCTGGTTGTCCCGGACCAGGCCGGTGAGCTGTTCGCTGATCGCCTGGGCGTCCACCAGCAACTTGTCGATGGCGTCGCGCCGCCGGGTCACCTCGGCGAGTACCAGCGAGGCCTGCTGCATCAACTGCACCAGGGAGTCGCGATTGGCATCCAGGTTTGCGGTGACGTTGTCCGCCTGCTGCAACAAGGTGTTCAGCTGCGCCCGTCGGGTGAGCACCACGGCCGACAGCCGGGAGATGCCGTCCAGTGCCTGGCGGGTCAGCGCCGGGGTGCCGCGGAAGTCGTCGGAGAGCACCTTGAGCGCGCCGCGGATCTTCGCTCCGTCGAGCTCCTCCAGCGCCGCCCCGCCGGCCTGGACGATGTCCTCGACCTGGAACGGCACCAGCGTGTTGGCCACCGGGATGGTGCGGTCGGGCAGTGGCCCACCGCCGCCGGGCACCACCTCCAGGAAGTGGTTGCCGAGCAGCGTGGCCACCTTCACGTTGGCCTGGCTATCCCGGCCCAGATCGATGCTCCGACGTATCTGCAAGGTGGCCCGCACCATGGCATCACGGATCTGCAGCGAGGTGACATGGCCCACCGGCACGCCGGCCACGCGCACCTCATCGCCGGACTTCAGCCCGCCGGCCTCGGCCAACTGGGCGTGCCAGGTGCGCTTGCCCAGCGAGATGTTGTTGGGCAGGAACAGCGCGAGGAGCAACGCGAGTACCACGGCGACGGTGACCGTGCCGAGGAACCGCGGCCCGCGCGCTTTCCTTCTCATGCGCACACCGCCGAGTTGGCACCGGAGCTGGCGATCTTCTGTTGCTTGCCGTCGGCCGAGGTGTAGATCAGGTTGCAGAGATAGAGGTTGACCCACGAGCCGTACTGCATGGTGCGGGCGAACGCGGACAGCGCGACCGGCAGCCCGCGCACCGCACCGGCGAGGTTGTCCTTCTGCGCGGCGTAGATCGTTGAGACCCGCAGCAGCTTGTCCAGGTCGGTCTTCAGCTGCGGGCGGATCTCCCGCAACAGCGCCGTGGTGGCTTCGGTCAGCCCGGAGAGCGCCTCGATCGAGCCGCCGATCTTGTCCCGGTCCGCGGCGGTGGCGGCGGCCAGCCGGCGCAGCTGCGCGATCAGGTCGTCGACCTGGGTGTCCTTCTGCCCCACCTCGGTGAGCACCTGCGCGAAGTTGTCGATCACCCGACCGATCACGGCATCCCGGTCGGCCAGGTTGGTGGACAGTTCCGCAGTGGTGCGCAGCAGGTTGATCAGGCTGCCGCCCTGCCCCTGCAGCACCTGGACCACGGCCACCGACAACCGGTTGATGTCCTGCGGTGAGATCACCTGGAACAGGGGTTGGAAGCCGTTGATCACCACGGTGAGATCCAGCGCCCGCTCCGTGCTGCCCGGCGGGATCTGGGTACCCGACTTGAGCGGGGTGCCGGCGCCCGATCCGGGTTCCAGCGCCAGGAACCGCTGCCCGATGAGGTTCTGGTAGCGAATGGCCACCCGGGTGTTGGTGAACACCGGCTGGTCCGAGCGCACGCTGAACTTCACCTTGGCCACGTTCCCGGACAGCGAGACGCCGTCGACCCGACCGACCCGGACCCCGGCCACCCGCACGTTGTCCCCGCCGTGCAGCCCGGAGGCGTCGGCGAACATCGCGGTGTAGGAATGCGTGTCGCGGCCCAACGAATTCGTCAACGTGTTGAACAGCAGCATCGCGATGCTGCCCGCCGCCACCGCGAAGATCACCAGCCGGACCAGGGCCCCGCGGACCTTCATCGCGTTCATCCGGCACCGTCCGGCAGCACCACGGTCAGCCCGCGCAGCAACGAACCGGCGAGCAGCAGACCGACGTCGCCATAGTCCCGATCGGCGCCGCCGCCGAGCACCGCGAGGATCTGGCTCAGCGCAACGCGGTCACTGACGCTGCCCACCGCGCCGATACCGCCATAGGTCACCGCCGGGGCGAGCTGGGCCGGACCGGGCATCGCCGACTGCGGCTTCCCGGCTCCCGACGTGCCGCAGTTCGGGCCGTCCAACCCGGGGTAGCGCGGACAATCGGCCGGCCCGTAGACATGCAGTGGGGCGGGGTCGATCTCCACGTCCAGGCCGATCTTGCCGCCGGGGTGGATGGCCAATCCGCCAAGGAAATCCCCGAGGTTCACGAACCCGTCGCTGAAGGCCCTCGGGTGCTTGCCGAAGGCCCCGATGATGCCCGCACTCTGGTGGCTGACCTGGATCAGGTTGTCGCTGTTGGTGGACAGCAGGTCCTTGGCGTTGCGCGCCAGTCCCAGCCCGCCGGAGAGCAGTTCCACGAACTTCGCCTGACGGGCCACCAGATCGCGCAGCAGCACCAACACGTCATCGACGGAATCCAGCAGCTTCGGCGTCTGTGTGGCGAACACCTCGAGCAGATCCGCGGCGCCGGTGATGTCCTGCTGCAACAGCGGCAACTGCGGGCGGAGCTGTTTGAGGTAGGCGTCGGTGCGACCGATCAGGGAGTTGATCTGCGAGCCGCGGCCGTTCAACGCCTGGGCCAGCGCGCCGAGGGTCTCGGCCAGCTTCGCCGGTTGCACGGCGGTGAGCACCCGGTAGAGCTTGCCGAACACGTCGGAGAGTTCGAGGGTCTGCGCCGAGGTGTCCTGCGGAATCACCGCGCCGTTGCGGATGGACTGCGGGCTCGGCGCGGTCGGCGGCAACAACTCGACGAAGTCCTGGCCGAACACGTTGGCGGGCAGCGACCGCGCAGTGACCCCGGCAGGTATCGAATGCGCCTTGGCCGGGTTCAGCCGCAGCTTGACCCGGGCGCCGGGTTTGCCGAACTCGCGGTGAATGGAGTCGACCCGGCCGACCACTACCCCGCGCATCTTCACGTCCGAGCCGGTCACCAGGGCATCGCCGGCGTTGGACAACTGCGCACTGGCCTCCACCCGCTTGCCGATCGCGCCGCTGAACTGGGCCAGCACCAGGGCGATCAATGCCACGACCACGCCCAGGTAGATCAGCCCGCGGGTCATCAACCGGGTGCGGCTCGGCCCGTGCACTCCCCGGCTCATGGCGCGCTCACCCGCTGATCCGCACGCCGGGGTCGTAACCCCAGAACGCCAGGGTCAGGAACATGTCCACCACGATGATCACGATCAGGCTGGCCCGGATGGCGCGGCCGGTAGCCCGACCCACACCTTCCGGTCCACCCGAGGCACTGAAGCCGTAATAGCAATGGATCAAGGTGGTCAGCACGATGAAGATGGCCACCTTCAGCGTGGACAGCACGATGTCGAACGGGTTGAGGAACGCCAGGAAATAGTGCTCGTAGGTGCCCACCGACTGACCGAAGAACACGGTGACCACCAACCGGGTGGCGAAGTACGAACCGAAGAGCCCGACCACGTACAGCGGCAGGATCGCCAACATCGAGGCCACCAGCCGGGTGCTCACCAGGTAGGGCACCGGGCGCACGGCCATCACCTCGAGCGCGTCGATCTCCTCGGCGATGCGCATCGCGCCCAGTTGTGCGGTGTACCGACAGCCCACCTGCGCGGCGAACGCGGTGGCCGCTATCAGTGGCGCGAACTCGCGGGTGTTGGCCAACGCGGAGACGAAACCCGCGAACGGAGCCAGGCCGATGATGTCCAGACCGGTGAACCCGGCGATGCCCACCGAGGTGCCGACGAACGCCGACAGCAGCAGCATCACCCCCATGATCCCGCCGCCCACCAACAGGGCCCGGCCCCAGGAGATGTCCGAGAGCAGCCGGCCGATCTCCTTGCGGTAGTGCTTGACCGCGAACGGGATGTAGGCGAAGCCGCGGCCGAAGAACGTCAACTGCTCGCCCAGTGCGACCAGGCCATCGACCAGCCCGCGCAGCGGCAGCAGCGCACGGGGCATCGGTTCCGCGGCCACTCAGACCACCTGCGGCGGTGCGATCAACAGGTAGGCCTGGGTCATCACGATGTTCATGCTGAACAACAGCAGGAAGGTGAGCACCACGGACTGGTTGACCGCTTCGGCCACACCCTTCGGTCCGCCCTTGGCATTCAGGCCCTTGTGCGCGGCCACGATCGCGGCCAGGAAGCCGAAGATCGCGGCCTTCAGCTCGGCGACGATGAAGTCGCCGGGGGTGGCGAACGC
The DNA here is from genome assembly GCA_036493475.1 of Sporichthyaceae bacterium. Classification (NCBI taxonomy): domain Bacteria; kingdom Bacillati; phylum Actinomycetota; class Actinomycetes; order Sporichthyales; family Sporichthyaceae; species Sporichthyaceae bacterium. The sequence continues at coordinate 65,795 of DASXPS010000019.1, forward strand.
GGTCAGCGACGATAGATAGGCGCCGGCCGTGCCGTGCTGCACGTAGACGTTGAACAGGAAGCCGGCCAGCACACCGGTCATGGCGACCAGGGCGCAGAGCAGCACCCCGATCACGACCAGGGCGGCCACCCGCGGCACCACCAGTCGCCGGATCGGCGAGACGCCCATCACCCGCATCGCGTCGAGTTCCTCACGGATGTTGCGCGCGCCGAGGTCGGAGCAGATCGCCGAGCCGGCGGCACCGGCCAACAGCAGCGCGGTGACCACCGGGGCACCCTCGCGGATCACGCCCAGGCCGTTGACGGCGCCGACGAACGAGGTGGCGCCCACCTGTGCGGCCAGGCTGCCCACGTTGATCGCCACGATGATGCCGAACGGGATGGCGACCAAGAGCGCGGGCAGCAGGCTGACGCTGACCACGAACCAGGCCTGCAGCACGAACTCGCCCCACGGGAACTGGCCGCGGGCCAGGTCCCGGACCAGAAACCGCAAGGATTCCCCGGACAGCGAGGTGAGCTGCCCGACGGTGACCAGCGAACGATCCACCGGCCCGGGCAGCCGCCAACCACCGGCGCGCCGGACGCGCGAGGTGGGGCGCAGTGCCTCGTCGGCCATGGGACGGTTCATCCCTCCGCGAGGGGGAACGCAGCCGGGCGGATGCGGGACGACCGGCGGGACACCGACACCCTAGTGGGGCTGCCGCGAGCCGAATCCGGCCTGCTCCCCCGGTCTGCCGCCGGCGGCACGGCCGGGCCGGAACCGTGCTCTTAAGCTGGGGCCATGGGATTGGCGGCGATTCTGCGGCCGGCCGCGCGCCGGATGGGTGGCGCCGCACGGCTGGCGGTTGCCGCCGCAGAGCTGACCCGGTCCTTACCGGTGGACACGATCCGCGCGATGCGGTTCACCCTGGCCCAACCGGGACCGATCCTGGCCGCCGCCCTGGGCGCTGCGCGCAGCCGGGTGGTTCCGCCATTGCGCCCGGACCTGACGCTACGTCAGCTCGATGCGCTGCGCCGGGACGGTCTCGGGCTGAGCGGGGCGATGGCCGCCGCCGTCGCCATGGACCCGACCGCGGTCGCGGTGATCGACGACGAGGGAACGTACAGCCGCGGGGAACTGACCGACGACGCACGCCGCCTCGCCGCGGCACTGTCCGACCTGGGAGTTTCCTCCGGCGACCGGGTGGGCATCGGCTGCCGCAACCATGCCGGCTTCGTGCTCGCGCTGCTCGCGCTGGCCCGACTGGGCGCGGATGCGGTGCTGCTGAACACCGGCGCCGGCCCCGAGCAGGTCGCCCGGGTGGTCTCCGCGCAGCGGATCCGGCTGTTGATCGCCGATGCGGACCTGGAGTTGCCCGTCCTGCCGCCCGAGGTGCGCACGATCACTGCCTGGCCGTCGACCAGTATCGCCGGCCCGACGCTGCGCAGCCTCATCAAGAGCGTCCGCCGTGACCGCGACGTGCGCCGCCCCGATCGGGCCGGTCGGTTGATCGTGCTGACCTCCGGTACCACCGGCACACCGAAGGGCGCGGCGCGCCCGGAGCCGTCCGCCGCCGCCGGGTTGATCGCGATCGCCGGGCTGCTCGGTCGGGTGCCGTTGCGGGCCGAGGAGATGACGGCCATCCCCGCGCCGCTGTTCCACGCCTGGGGACTGGGTGGGTTGCAGTTGGCCCTGGCCGGGCGGGCGCCGGTGCTGTTGTCCCGCCACTTCGATGCCGAGGCCACCTTCGCCGCGATCGAGGCCCACCGGGTGCGCCAACTGTTCGTGGTGCCGGTGATGCTCAACCGGATGCTGGCGCTGCCCGAGGAGACCCGCCAGGCCTATGACACCTCGTCGGTGCGGTTGATCGTGAGTAGCGGCTCCGCGCTGCACCCGCGGACAGTGCACGAGGTCGCCGAGCAGTTCGGACCGGTGTTGCACAACCTCTACGGGTCCACCGAGGTGTCCTGGGTCAGCATCGCGGGGCCGAAGGATCTCGCGGCCGAACCCGGCACCGCGGGCCGTCCCCCGCTGGCCACCCGGCTGCGCATCCTGGACGATGCCGGCGCCGGCTGCGCGACCGGTGCGGTGGGACGGATCTTCGTCGGGCACGCCATGTTGTTCAGCGGCTATCTGGAGACGCCGGATGCCGACGGGGCGCCCACCGAGGGCCTGATGGCCACCGGCGATCTTGGTCACCTGGATGCCGAGGGCCGGTTGTTCGTGGACGGCCGGGAGGACGACCTGGTGGTCAGCGGCGGGGAAAACATCTTTTGCCGCGAGGTCGCCGACGTGATCGCCGCGGTGCCCGGCGTCCTGGACGCCGCCGTGGTCGGCGTGCCGGACGCGGATTTCGGGCAGCGACTGGCGGCCTTCGTGGTGATCGCGCCCGGCTCCCCGATCACCGCCGAGGACGTGCGCCAGGTGGTGCGCACCCGCCTGGCCCGCCACGCGGTGCCCCGCGAGGTCACCTTCCTCCAGGAACTGCCGCGCAACGCCGCGGGCAAGGTGCTGGCCGGAGTGCTGCGCTCGAGCCTGGAGTGAGAGTGCCGACCCGCGCCGACGTGGTGGTGGTCGGCGGCGGGCACAACGGACTGGTCGCGGCCTGCCTGCTGGCCCGGGCCGGGCTGTCGGTGGTGGTCTGCGAGGCCGCCGGGGTGCTCGGCGGGGCCGCGCGCACCGAATTCCCGTTCCCGGCCGCGCCGGAGCTGCGGCAGTCGACCGGGGCTTATCTACTCGGGCTGATGCCGCCGGAGCTTCTTGCGACCCTCGGTCTGGACCTGCCTCTGCGACGCCGCGACCCGCACTACGCCCTGCCGGCGCCGGCCGGGTCGGGGCTGCCCTCGTTGTTGTTGGGGTCGGATGCAGGAGCAAATACGGCCGCGCTGACCGCGGCCTTCTCTGCACGCGACGCCGCCGCGGACGCGGCACTGAATGCGGAGCTGGCCGCGCTGCGCAAGGACCTGGCGCCGGCCTGGCTGGCCGAACCGGGCTCCATCGAGCAGACCGCCGACCGCTACATCCGACCCGCGCTGCAGCGCACGTTCGTCGACCTGTGTCACGGCTCGGTGCTGGCGTACCTGGACAGGTTCGGTTTCACCGCGCAGCGGTTGACCGCCATGTACGCGGTCACCGACGGCATCTCCGGAGTGGCCGCCGGGCCGGACGACCCCGGCACCGGACACAACTTCCTGGCGCACAACATGGGCCGGCTGCCCGGCTCGGACGGCACCTGGATGATCGTGGCCGGCGGCATGGGCACGGTCAGTGCCGCGCTGGCCGACGCCGCACGCGCGGCCGGGGCCCGGTTGTTCGTCGACTGCCCGGTGCACCGGATTGCGGTGAGCGGCGGCCGGGTGAGCGGGGTGGAGCTGGGCGAGCAGGCCATCGCGGCGTCGGTGGTCTTGGCCGCCTGCGACCCGTTCCGGTTGGCCGACCTGGCGGATCTGCCGCCGGATCTGACGCAGCGCCTGGAGTCCCTGTACCGACCCGGCGTGACCCTCAAGCTCAATCTCGCGTTGGATCGGCCCCCCGTGTTTCCGGGCCTGCACGGCCGCAGCACCGGCGGAGCCACTGTGCATCTGTTGCCCGGCGAGGATCGGCCGATCGACGCGGTGCAGCTGATGTGGGACGACGTGTGCGCGGGTCGGCTGCCCGAATTCCCCACCATCGAGTGGTACCTGCACACCACGGTCGATCCGAGCCTGCAGGATGCGGCCGGTCGGCACTCCTCGGCGCTGTTCGTGCAATCGGTGCCGCACCAGCCCGCGGGCTCGGACTGGAACAGCGAACTGGGCCCCTACGTCGGGCACTTGTTGGCCGTGTGCGACCGGTTCGCGCCCGGTACCAGCGCCTCCGTCGTGGACACCTTCGCGCTCCCCCCGCCGGGCATCCAGGAGCACTTCGGCATCACCGGCGGCCATATCCACCACGTCGACAACACCATCGCGTTCGACGCGCGGATGCCGTACGTCACCGGCATCGACGGCCTCTACGCGGGCTCCGCCGGTTGTCACCCGGCCGGCTCCGTCATCGGCGCGGCCGGCCACAACGCGGCCCAGCGAATCCTGGCCGACCTCGATCTGCTTTCCCGATGCACGCGCTGTTAGCCCCGAGACCGAACTGTTAACGGAATTCATGCTCCGGGCGGGTGAGGGATACCCGGCCGCAACTCCGCTCGGACAAAACAGGCGACTACCCTGGGAAGAACCCAAACGACTGACGCAGCGCACCGCCGGAAGAGGTCGATCCATCCGTGTCACCGAACCCCCAGTCCGATCCGATGGCCGGCTTCGGTCCCAACGAATGGCTGGTTGACGAGATCTACCAGCAGTACCTGGCGGACCCGAACTCGGTGGACCGAGCCTGGTGGGAGTTCTTCGCCGACTATCAACCCGGCACCGACGTGACGACCCGGCAGGTGAGCAGTCCCGCTCCGGAGCCGGCTCCGCCCGCGGCATCGCCGCCGGTAGCGTCACCGCTCGCGACGGCCGAGACCTCCGCGGCGCCGGCCGCCGCCCCCGCCGGCCCACTTTCCCCCACGGTCGCCGCCGCCCCGGCGGTGCCCGCGCCCGCGGAGCACCCGGCCGCGGGAACCCGCACACCCGGTCCGTCCGGGACCAGGGTCACACCGATCCCCGCCGACCCGCCCGAGGACACCACTCCCGCCCGGGCCCCGGCCCCGGCACTGGACGGCAGCGCGGAGATCACCGCGCTGCGTGGCCCGGCCGCGCGCGTGGTGACCAACATGCAGGCCAGCCTCTCGGTCCCCACGGCCACCTCGGTGCGCTCGGTGCCCGCGAAGCTGTTGATCGACAACCGGATCGTGATCAACAACCACCTGCGTCGCTCGCGCGGCGGCAAGGTGTCGTTCACCCACCTGATCGGCTACGCGCTGGTGCAGGCAGTTGCGGCCATGCCGGTGATGAACGCCGGCTACACCGAGGTCGACGGCAAGCCCGCGGTGTCGCACCCGGCGCACGTCAACCTCGGCCTGGCCATCGATCTGGAGAAGCCGGACGGTTCCCGCACCCTGGTGGTGCCGTCCATCAAGGCCGCGGACACGTTGGACTTCGCGCAGTTCTGGGCGGCGTATGAGGACATCGTGCGCCGGGCCCGGAACAACAAGCTCACCGTCGATGACTTCGCCGGCACCACGATCTCCATCACCAACCCCGGCACCATCGGCACGCAGCACTCGGTGCCACGTCTGATGGTGGGTCAGGGCGCGATTCTCGGCGTCGGCGCTATGGAATATCCGGCCGAGTACCAGGGCGCCTCGCCGGAGACCCTGGCGACCATGGCGATCAGCAAGACCATGACGCTGACCTCCACCTACGACCACCGGATCATCCAGGGCGCCCAGTCCGGGGACTTCCTGCGCCGCATCCACCAGTTGCTGCTGGGCGAGGACGAGTTCTTCGACGGCATCTTCCGTGCGCTGCGCATCCCCTACGAGCCGATCCGCTGGGAGACCGACATCTCGGCCTCGCACGAGGACCAGGTGTCCAAGCAGGCCCGGGTGCACGAACTGATCCACGCCTACCGCACCCGCGGTCACCTGATGGCCGACACCGACCCGCTGGAGTACCAGCAGCGCTCGCACCCGGACCTGGACATCGTCACCCACGGCTTGACGCTGTGGGACCTGGACCGCGAGTTCGTCTCCGGCACCACCTTCGCGCTGTCCGGGCTGATGAAACTGCGCGACATCCTGGGCGTGCTGCGCAGCTCCTACTGCCGCACGGTCGGCATCGAATACATGCACATGCAGAACCCGCGCGAGCGGCTGTGGATCCAGGAGCGGGTGGAACGCGCCCCGGACCGGCTGCCCCGCGAGGAGCAGTTGCGCATCCTGCGCAAGCTCAATGAGGCCGAGGCCTTCGAGACCTTCCTGCAGACCAAATACGTCGGGCAGAAGCGGTTCTCCCTGGAGGGCGGTGAGTCCGTCATCGCCCTGGTGGACGCGGTGCTCACCGCGGCCGCCCAGGAGGGCCTGGACGAGGTCGGCATCGGCATGCCGCACCGCGGCCGGCTCAACGTGCTGGCCAACGTGGTCGGCAAGTCCTACAGCCAGATCTTCCGGGAGTTCGAGGGCAACCTCGACCCGAAGTCGATGCACGGCTCCGGTGACGTGAAGTACCACCTCGGCCAGGAGGGCACCTACACCGCGCACGACGGTACCCAGATCGCGGTGAGTCTGGCCGCGAACCCGTCGCACCTGGAGGCGGTGAACCCGGTGCTGGAAGGCATCGTGCGCGCCAAGCAGGACATCCTGGACCGCGGCATGACCGGGTTCACCGTGTTGCCGTTGCTCATGCACGGCGACGCCGCGTTCGCCGGGCAGGGCGTGGTCGCGGAAACCCTGGAACTGTCCCAGCTGCGCGGCTACCGCACCGGCGGCACCGTGCATCTCGTGGTGAACAACCAGGTCGGTTTCACCACCGCGCCGACCGCGAGCCGATCCAGCCTGTACGCCACCGACGTGGCGCGCACCGTGCAAGCACCGATCTTCCACGTCAACGGTGACGACCCAGAGGGCTGCGTGCGCGTGGCGCGGCTCGCCTTCGACTTCCGGCAGGCGTTCAAGAAGGACGTCGTCATCGACATGATCTGCTACCGGCGCCGTGGTCACAACGAGGGCGACGACCCCTCGATGACCCAGCCGCTGATGTACGACCTGATCGATGCCAAGCGCTCGGTGCGCAAGCTGTACACCGAGTCCCTGATCGGCCGCGGTGACATCACGCTGGAGGAGGCCGAGGCGGCGCTGAAGGACTACCGCGACCAGTTGGAGAAGGTGTTCGCGGATACCCGCGGCGCGCAGACCACGCCGACCACGGTGCCCGCCACCTACAACGTGGCGACGCCGGCGGTCGGGCTGAACACGGCGATCAGCACCGACACGCTCAAGCGCATCGTGGAGTCGCAGATCGCGCTGCCGCCGGGCTTCAACGTGCACCCGCGGGTGCAGCCGCTGCTGCAGAAGCGAGCGGCGATGATCGAGACCGGCAACATCGACTGGGGCTTCGGTGAGCTGATCGCGTTCGGTTCGCTGCTGCTGGAGGGCCGTCCGGTCCGGTTGGCCGGGCAGGACTCCCGTCGCGGAACGTTCGTGCAGCGGCACTCGGTGCTGGTGGACCGCACCAGCGGCGCGGAGTACAACCCGCTGGCCAACCTGGACCCCGACCAGGGCACGTTCTACGTCTACGACTCGCTGCTCTCGGAGTACGCCGCGCTCGGCTTCGAGTACGGCTACTCGGTGGCCCGCCCGGACGCGCTGGTGCTGTGGGAGGCGCAGTTCGGCGACTTCGTCAACGGCGCGCAGTCGATCATCGACGAGTTCATCTCCTCCGGTGAGCAGAAGTGGGGCCAGCGTTCCGGCGTGGTCATGCTGCTGCCGCACGGCCTGGAGGGCCAGGGCCCTGACCACTCCTCCGGTCGCCCGGAGCGCTTCCTGCAGCTGTGCGCGCAGGACAACATGACCGTGGCCATCCCGACCACCCCGGCCAATCACTTCCACCTGCTGCGTTGGCAGGCGATCTCGCCGCACCACCGGCCGTTGGTGGTCTTCACGCCGAAGTCGCTGCTGCGTCACCGCGCGGCGGTATCCGACCCGGCCGAGTTCACCTCCGGGCATTTCCAGCCGGTGCTGGCCGACCCGAAGGTGACCGACCCGAACGCGATACGCCGGGTGCTGCTGTGCACCGGGAAGGTCTACTACGACCTGGCCGCGCACCATGACGAGCACCCGGACACCGCGGTCGTGCGGGTGGAGCAGCTCTATCCGCTGCCGGTTACCGAAATGGAGGCCACCCTCGCGCTGTACCCGAACGCGAGCGACGTGCGCTGGGTGCAGGAGGAGGCGGCCAATCAGGGCGGCTGGCCGTTCATGGCCCTGCACCTGCCCGAGCACCTCGGCGGGCGCACGCTCAAGCGGGTTTCTCGCCAGGCCTCCTCCGCGCCCGCGGTCGGCTCGCATTCGGTGCACGACTACGAGCAGCAACAGGTGGTCGAGCAGGCCTTCGCGCGCTGAGAGCAGGCGGCTCAATCGTGTATTTCACCGACCGGGGCATTGAAGAACTCATCGAACGACGCGGCGCGGAAACCGTGGACCTGGCCTGGCTGGGCGCCCGGCTCGCCGAGTTCGTCGATCTCAACCCGGAGTTCGAGGTCCCGATCGAGCGGCTGGCCACCTGGCTGGCTCGGCTGGACGACGAGGACGACTGAACGACAAAAGGCCCGTGACGGCGCCGACTGGATGTCAGCGCTGACACGGGCCTGTCCGCTCGAAGAAGCTGACCCCTCAGCACGCCCTCGAGCGCCCTCCGCACACAGCGGCACACAGACAATGTGACGCATGTGACTGAAGTTACGGAGAAGTTAGGGCAAACACCAACCAAACGGCCACATCGACACGCCTGTGCCCACAACTGATCAGCCCCGCGGGCCATACACCGCGACGTCGACCTCGAGGGTGACCTCGATCGGCTCCGGCAGCGCCGCCAGTCGCGCCGCCAACTCCGCCGACTGGACGTGGTGCGCGTTGGGACCCATGCCCACCACCGCCCCGGCGGCGGCGTGCGACAAGCACATCGAAGACATCACCTGCCGCGTCGTCGACGACGCGAACCACGGGTCCAGGGACGCGGCCAACCGGGCCGGCTTGTCCGGGTCCACCGAGACCAACCCGAGCGGCCCGATCAACTCGGCCAGATGCCCGGGCCCCGGCGTGACCACCGACAATGCCCCGTCCGCGCGCAGCACCCGCGCGTACTCGGCGCCGTTGCGGGGGGCAAACACGTTGAGCACCAAGCCGGCGCAACCATCGGCCAGCGGCAGCGGCTCGCGCAGATCCCATCCGATCGCGCTCGCCCGCGGATGGCAGCGCGCCGCCCGACGCAGCGCGGGCGCCGATGAGTCGACCGCCAATCCCTCGGCGTCCGGCAGCGCCTCGAGCACCGCGGCCAGGTAGTGGCCCGGACCGGAGCCGGCGTCCAGCACCAGGCCACCCGGCCACGCGGCCGACGCGACCTCGATCAGCGCGTCCACCACCGGCGCGAAATGACCTGTCGTCAGAAATTGCGAGCGCGCGTCCACCGCCGCGGCGTCGTCCGCACCGAGCGCAGTGCGGCCCAGACCGCCCGCCAGGTTCAAATAACCCTGCCGGGCCCGGTCGAAGGAATGCCCGGACGGGCAGTGCACCCCGGCCGCCGTCGCCGCGAATCCCGCCCGGCACACCGGGCAGCGCAGCGCGGCCTCAGCGAACGAAGACAACCTTCCCGAACACCTCGCCGCTGTGCATGCGCGCGAAGCCGTCCTTGGCCCCGGCCAACGGGAACTCGCTGTCGACCAACGGCTTCACCCCGGTGTTCGCCAGGAACTGCGCGAGCTGCTCGAGCTCGTCGCGGGTGCCCATGGTCGAGCCGAGCACGTTCATCTGCAGGAAGAACAGTCGGGTCAGATCCGCGGGCGGGGCGAACCCGCTGGTGGCACCGGAGATCACGATCGTGCCGCCCGGCTTCAGCGAGCGCATGGAGTGCGCCCAGGTGGCCTCGCCGACGGTTTCCATCACCGCGTCCACCTTGTCCGGCAACCGCGCGCCGGTCTCGAACGCCGCGTCCGCACCCAGTTCCAGGGCGCGGGCCCGCTTGGCCTCGTCCCGACTGGTCACCCAGACCCGCAGGCCCGCCGTGTGGCCGAGCAGGATGCACGCGGTGGCCACGCCACCGCCGGCACCCTGCACCAGCACGGTGGCGCCGGGTGACAGCGCGCCGCGGGTGAACAGCATCCGATAGGCGGTCAGGTATGCGGTCGGCAGGCATGCGGCCTCGGCCATGGACAGCTGCGCCGGCTTGGGTACCAGGTTGCGCCGCGGCACCACCACCTGCTCGGCGAACGTGCCCGGGTGCTTCTCCGAGAGCAGCGTGCGGCGCGGGTCGAAGGTCTCGTCGCCGCGGTAGTCCGGGTCACCGATCAGCGCGTGCACGATGACCTCGTTGCCGTCCGGGTCGACGCCCGCCGCGTCGGTGCCGAGGATCATCGGCAGCGCCGACTCCTTCAACCCGACCCCGCGCAGCGTCCAGATGTCGTGGTGGTTGAGCGAGGCGGCCTTGACCTCGACGGTCACCCAACCGTCCTTGGCGATCGGCTCGGGGCGCTCGCCCAGCTCGAGGCAGGACAGCGGGTCGTCATCGGAGAAGCGCACTGCGCTGACGGCAAACATGTTCCCGACACTACAGACGCCGTCGCCACGGCCAGATCCGGGCGACCACCACCCCGAGCACATCGACCGGCGCTATCGCCCCCACCTGCCAGGAATCCACGCCGGCCGATGCGTTGTCGCGCTCCACCCACCAGCCCTCCGGCACCCGGTGCACCGCGCGCTTCACCGCGGTCGTCCCGTCCGGCAATCGCACGATCACCAGACGCCCGACCGGCACCGGCGCGCCCTTGCGCACCAGCAATAAGTCCCCGTCACGCAACGTCGGCAGCATGGATTCGCCTGCCACGCGAACCAATTGCACGCCCCGACGAGTAGCGCCGATCATGCGGGTAGTGTCGCGAATGAACCCGGCCCCGTGAGCGGATGGGGCCGCCGCGACGAAGGGACTCTGCAATGCGGTTCCCGCGTATCCAGACGGTGCACGCGCACTGCGATCTGCCGTGTGGTGTCTACGACCCGGCCCAGGCCCGCATCGAGGCGGAGTCGGTGAAGGCCATCTGCCAGAAGTACCACGGCAGCGACGACCCGGCTTTCAAGGAGCGTGCGCTGGTCATCAAGGAGGATCGCTCCGATCTGGTCAAGCACCACCTGTGGGTGCTGTGGACGGACTACTTCAAGCCGCCGCACTTCGAGGCCTACCCGCAGCTGCACGGCCTGTTCAACGAGGCCACCAAGCTGGCCGGTGCCGGGGGCACCAAGGGCTCCACCGACGAGGCGGTCGCGGACAAGCTGCTGGGCAAGATCGATGAGATCGCCGAGATTTTCTGGGCCACCAAGAAGGCCTGAAAACGCCACGCCCGATGCACCGCCGCCGGCCTTCCGGAGGCGGTGCATCCGCGTTCAATGGGTAGGACCACTGCCCGGGTATACCCAGCAGGAAGGAAATGCGGTGACGCAACTGGGCGCCCTGGACGGGGCTGCTAACTCCCCGGCTCCCGACTTCGTGGAGATCCGCCTACCTGCCGACGGGGCCTTCCTGTCGGTGCTGCGTACCGCTACGGCCGCACTGGCCGCGCGGTTGAACTTCACCATCGACGAGATCGAGGACCTGCGTATCGCCGTGGACGAGGCGTGCGCGTTGGTTCTGGTCAAAGCCGTGCCCGAGGGCGAACTGCTGTGCCGGTTCGTCATCGATCCCGCGGCCATGACGGTCAGTGTCACCGCGCCCACCAGGGACGGCACACCCCCTGCCCGGGACAGCTTCGCCTGGATGGTGCTCACCGCGCTGGCGGGCGACGTGGATGCGTCGATCTCCGCCGACCAGCACCTGAGCATTCGAATGCGGAAGGAACGCACCACCATCGGTGGGGCTAACTCGTGAGCGAGCGCAGCGAGCGAACCAAGAGCAGAGCACGCAGGCACCCGGCGGAGGAGCGAAGCGGGGGAGCCGCGTGACGGATGCCGACAGGGTCCCTTCGGATCCGGTTGACCGCAGCTCCGATCTCGCGGTTGCGCGGGAGGAGGCGCGGACGATGTTGGTCGCGCTGGCCACGCTGGAAGAGGACGACCCCGAGCGCGGGAAGCTGCGTGACCAACTGGTCGAGATGCATCTGCCGTTGGTCGAGCATCTGGCCCGCCGCTTCCGCAACCGCGGCGAGCCGTTCGACGACCTTGTCCAAGTGGCCACCATCGGCCTGATCAAGTCCGTGGACCGGTTCGACACCGAGCGCGGCGTGGAGTTTTCCACCTATGCCACCCCGACCATCGTCGGGGAGATCAAACGACACTTCCGGGACCGCGGCTGGGCAGTGCGGGTGCCGCGCCGGCTGCAGGAGCTACGGCTGGCGTTGACCACCGCGACCGCCGAGCTCTCCCAGAAGCACGGCCGCGCGCCGACGGTGGGCGAGCTGGGCCTGCACCTCGGGCTGTCCGAGGAGGAGATCCTGGAGGGTTTGGAGTCGGCCAACGCCTACAGCACGCTGTCCCTGGACGCGGGCGATGGCGGGGACGAGGAGGGGCCGACCGTCGTGGAACAGCTCGGCGCGCAGGACGAAGCGCTGGAGAACGTCGAATATCGTGAATCACTCAAGCCACTTCTGGAACAGTTGTCCCCGCGGGAGAAGAAGATTCTGCTTTTGCGGTTTTTCGGCAACATGACGCAATCGCAGATCGCCGAGGAAATCGGAATTTCGCAGATGCACGTGTCCCGGCTGCTCGCCCGCACCCTGGCCCAACTGCGCCAGAACCTCTTGGTCGGTGAGTGAGGACGCTCAGCCGGCGACGGGCCGCCCGGCGAACACCGCCACCAGCACTGCGGCCGCGCTGACCAACACCACGCCGCCGGCCGCCGGGATCGCCCGCGCCAGGCTCAGCCCCACCGGCAACAAGATCAATTCCCACACCAACACCGGAGCGCGCGCCCACCGGCGGGTAAAGAACAAGCCGCGGGCGGCGAAGGCCAGCGCGATGCCGGTGAGCAGCGCCAACGCGGCCATCAGCTCGGCCGCCACGCGGTCGTCGACGTTCCCGGTGATGCCCTCCACGACGGCCCACAGTCCCAGCGCCACCACGGTCACCGCTTGCCCCAACACCACCAGCGCGGCGACCGTGCCGGGCTCTCGACGGGAGCTCGACGTCATCGTGCTTTACGTTTCATTGACCAACTCCTGAGCCTATTGAGGCCTTATCGGCCGCCGGGCGGGCACCATTCACCGATGATCTCGCTCACCGCACTCCTGGACACCGACCCGGGCGCGCCGCGGGCCAACGACCGCCGGGTAATTTTCGCCACGAAGTCTTGCGCGTGCCTAGCGGGTGGTTCAGGGTGGACCCCGGACGCGGAAACCTACGCCGCAGTCCGTGCCACAGATCACAGAAAATTCCTGGCTCGGTGGCAACTGTTTTAGCTCGTGAACGGGTTCACTTAGTAGTGACCGGCCGGTAACCGGTCAGCCCGCACCCAATTAACCGTCAAGAGGAGCTACACCCATGGACTGGCGCCACCGCGCGGTCTGCCGGGACGAAGATCCCGAATTGTTCTTCCCGATCGGGAACACCGGCCCTGCGCTTATGCAGATCGAAGAGGCCCGAGCCGTGTGCCGCCGCTGCGACGTCATCGAGACATGCCTGCAATGGGCACTGGAGTCCGGTCAGGACGCCGGTGTCTGGGGCGGATTGTCCGAGGACGAGCGTCGCGCGCTCAAGCGCCGCACCGCGCGGGCCAGAGCGAGAGTTCTTTAGAGGGGCTAACCCCTTGCACCCCGATTCGATCGGACCCCGGGCTCCCCGCTAGGGAGCCCGGGGTTCTTTCTGTCGGCTCATCGGAATCGCCAGGCGCACCGAGGTGCCACCACCGGGACGCTCGCCGAGCTCCAACTCTCCCCGCAGTTCGCCGGCGACCAGCGTGCGCACGATGCGCAGGCCCAGATTCGCCGAGCTCACCGGATCGAACCCCGCAGGCAGCCCGCGGCCATCGTCGACCACCTCGACGCACAGCAGATCCGCTTCGCGCTCCGCGCGCACCGCGAGCAGTTGCGAATCCGGCCCCACCCCGTGCTCCAGTGCGTTCTGCACCAACTCGGCGAGCACCATCGACAACGGCGCGGCCAGCCGGCCGGGCAGTCGACCGAACTCCCCGGTGCGCTGCGGGCGAACCACCGCCGCGAATCCCGACACGTCGGTGACCATGGCCAGCACCCGGTCGACCACGACGTCGAAGTCCACCGTCTCATCGGCTGACTGCGACAGCGTGTCGTGCACGATCGCGATCGACCCCACCCGCCGCTCTGCCTCGGCCAGCGCCTCGCGAGCAGGAGCCGAGTCCACCCGGCGGGCCTGCATCCGCAGCAACGCGGCAATCGCCTGCAGGCTGTTCTTCACCCGATGGTGGGTCTCCCGGATCGTGGCGTCCTTGGTGATCAGCTCGCGTTCCCGGCGGCGCAGCTCAGTGACGTCGCGGACCAGCACCAGGGCGCCGACGTGCGCCGCAACCCCGGCCGGCGGGCCGCCACACAGGGGTATGGCCCGCACTCGCAGCGCGGCCGTGTCGCTCTCGATCCACACCGCGCGGGCCACCCGACCGGAGGCCACCACGCTCACCGCCTCGTCGGTCGGTTCCGTGCTGTGCACCAGTTCCGCGGTCAACGAGCCGAGGTGGTTTCCGATCAGGTCGGTGGCCAGGCCCAAGCGGCGGTAGGCGGACAGTGCATTCGGGCTGGCGTAACTGACCACGCCGGTCGCGTCCAACCGGATCAAGCCGTCGCCCACCCGCGGGGAGGAGTCGCTCGCGTCCACCGCGCCCGGCTGCGGGAACCGCCCGTCGGCGATCATCCGGGCCAGATCCCCCGCGCATTGCAGATAGGTCAGCTCCAATCGGCTGGGCGTGCGTACCGAGACCAGGCTGGTGGTCCGCGCGATCACGCCGAGTACCCGATCGCCGCGGCGCACCGGAATCGCCTCGGCGCGCACCGGCACATCGGGCAACCATTGCGGGTCCTGACGCACGATCCGCCCGGTGTCCTGCGCGGTGTCCAACATCGGCTTGACGCCGCGGGCCAGCCGACTACCGACGACATCGTCCTGGTAGGCGGTGGGTCCGGTGGTTGGGCGCAGCTGGGCCACCGCGACAAACCCGGACCCGTCCGCCGCCGGCACCCACAGCACCAGGTCGGAGAAGGACAGGTCGGCCAGCAACTGCCAGTCCGCGACCAGCAGGTGCAGCCACTGCAGATCCTCGGCGTCGGCGGCACACACCGATCGGAGGAGTTCACGCAACGACGCCATGGAGGAGGAGCCTAAGCAACCACGAAACACGCCGACCCGAAGCTCGGCGGCAGGGTAGGTTCGCAAAGGTGCGTGCCAAGGCAACCGGGAGGCAGCAACCGTGACCGACGTCGACCCGCGGGCGCGGGCCGAGGCGTCCGTCGACACGGCCTTCTGGGATCGAGTGGTGGCCACCGATTACGCCCTGCCGGTCGGCGGCAAACCCGCGGATCTGGCGGTGGAACTGGTCGAACTGCTCGGCGCCACCGACCCCCATCTGCGCGACGACCTGGGTCTGGACGTGCTGACCACCTGGGTGCGCCGCAGTGTGTACGACGATCTGCTGCCCGGCCTGGGTGATGGGCTCAGCGACCAATTGCGGGCCGGCCTCGGTGAGGAGGGCACGTGGTCGGTGCTGCGCCGCTCGTTCTCCGCCGCCGCGCTGGCCGCGGTCGTGGAGCGGGACAACGTGCGTCCGCGGGTGGCCCCGGAGACGGTGCTGGCCTGGGGTGATCGCGGGTTGGCCTGGCTGCTCGCCGAGCGGGACCTGCGCAGCCACATCCCCGGCGCGGGTCGGGTGCAGGCGGTGGCGCACGGTGCCGATGTGATCGGCGCGCTGGCCCGCTCCCGTCATCTGGGTGAGGGCGGGCTGATGGTGCTGTTGGACACGGTGGCCGATCGGCTGCTGACCCCGGCTTCGGCGGTGTTCGCCGGCCGGGAGGAGGACCGACTGGCCGCGGCCACCATGGCGCTGTTGCACCGCGACATGGTCGGACTGGACGTGCTCGAGCCGTGGGTGGAGCGGTTGGCGGCGGTCTGGACGCCGGCCGGCCGGCACGGCGATCCGGTGCCCGCGTCCTTGGTGAACACCGTGGCCTACGCTCGCGCGCTGCACCTGCAATTGCTGCTCGGCATTCGCCCACCCAACGGGGTACCCGTCTACGCCTACACCGACGCACCCGTGGCGCGGGTCGAGTTGCTCGGATTGCTGCAGGCGGCGCTGCGCAGCAGTGGACCGTTCTCGGCCCGGACCACGCAGTGAGCAACGCCGGCCGGGCCGGCACAGTGGGGCAATGAGCGCAGCCGGGCCGTTCGACTGGGTGCACGCCCACGCCGCGGAGCGCGAGGCCGCCGGCCTGCGCCGCCGGTTGCGTCCGCGCGCGGCCGAGGAGGACGTGCTCGACCTGGCCGGCAACGACTACCTGGGCCTGGCCCGGCACCCCGACGTGCTGCACGCCGCGACGCTGGCCGCGAAACAGTGGGGAGCAGGCTCAACCGGCTCCCGGCTGGTTACCGGCACCACCCTGTTGCACACCGAGTTGGAGACCGCCTTCGCCGGATGGCTGGGCGCCGAGGCCGCGTTGGTGTTCTCCTCCGGCTATTTGGCCAATGTCGGCGCGGTCACCGCGCTGACCGGGCCGGGCACGCTGGTCGTCTCCGACGCCCTCAACCACGCCTCGTTGATCGACGCCTGCCGACTGTCCCGCGCCCGGGTGGTGGTCACCCCGCACCGCGACGTCGCCGCTGTGGATGCAGCGCTGGCCGAGCGCGCCGAGCAGCGAGCCGTGGTGGTCACCGACGGCGTGTTCTCGGTGGACGGCGACGTGGCCCCGGTGGACGCCTTGGCGGCCACTGCCCGTCGGCACGGGGCCGGGCTGATCGTGGATGAGGCGCACGCGGTCGGCGTGATCGGGGAGCAGGGCCGGGGCAGCGTGCACGCGGCCGGCCTGGCCGGCGCCCCGGACGTGGTGTGCACCGCAGTGCTGTCCAAGTCGATGGGCAGCCAGGGTGGGTTGGTGGTCGGGCCGCGCGCGGTGATCGACCACCTCATCGACAGCGCCCGCAGCTTCATCTTCGACACCGGATTGGCGCCGGCCGCAGCCGGCGCCGGGCTGGCCGCGTTGCGTCTGCTGATGGCCGAGCCCGAGCGGGCCGGCCGGGTGCGCGAACGGGCGCGCGATCTGCACCGCATCGCACTGGCCGCAGGACTGCAGGCCGCGGCACCCACCGGCGCGGTGACCGGCGTGCTGGTCGGGCGCCCGGAGCTCGCCGTCGAGGCAGCCGCCGCGTGCCTGGCCGCCGGGGTGCGGGTGGGCTGTTTCCGCCCGCCGTCGGTACCCGACGGCATCTCCCGGCTGCGGATGACCGCGCGCGCCGACCTCACCTCGGCAGACCTGGACCGTGCCGCGAGCGGACTGGCCGCCGCGGCCGAGGTGATCAACCGGTGAGTGTCCTCGTTGTCACGGGCACCGGAACGGCGGTCGGCAAGACCATCGTCACCGCGGCCATCGCGGTATTGGCCGCCCAACGCGGCGCGGCGACGGCGGTGGTGAAGATCGCCCAGACCGGGGTCCGCGACGATGAACCCGGCGACCTACAGGAGATTTCCCGGCTGACCGGAATCGACGACCTGCACGAGTTCGCCCGCTTTGCCGACCCGCTGGCCCCGGCCGCCGCAGCGCGGTTGTCCGGGCGCCCCGAGGTCGATCTGGACAAGGCGGTCGCCGAGATCGGTGAACTGGCCGCGATCCGTCGACTGGTGTTGGTCGAGGGCGCGGGTGGGCTGTTGGTGCGCTACGACTCCGACGGTCGCACGCTGGCCGATGTGGCGCGCATGCTCGGCGCCCCGGTATTGGTGGTGGTCGATGCGGGACTGGGCACGCTCAACCACACCGCGCTCACGCTGGAGGCCCTGGCCCACCGCGGGCTTGAGCTCGCCGGGTTGGTGGTGGGCAGCTGGCCCGCGCAGCCCGACCTGGCCGCGCGCAGCAATCTGCTGGACCTGACCGCCCTCGCCGCCCGTCCACTGTCTGGGTTAATGACTGCTAACATGGGCGCCCTGATGCCGCGGGCGTTCATCGCCGCGGCCAAGACCGGCCTCGGCCCGTACTTGGGCGGCTCGTTCGATGCGTCAGAATTCGTCCGCAACCACCGGCCAGATCCCCCGGATCGCTAGTTCCCTGGAGGCACGCTCGTGACCACCGTCGTCGAGGCCCCGAGCGAGGTCCGCAAGCTCCCCGAGGTGTTGGTCCGGGCCCGGGCCCGGGTGCTGGAACAGGGCATCGGGCTGGACCAAGCCGACACCCTGGCGGTACTGGCGCTGCCCGACGAGTTCGTGCCCGACGCCCTGGCGCTGGCCCACGAGGTGCGCATGCGCTGGTGCGGACCCGAGGTCGAGGTGGAGGGCATCGTCTCGCTGAAGACCGGCGGCTGCCCGGAGGACTGCCACTTCTGCTCGCAGTCGGGACAGTTCAGCTCCCCGGTGCGCTCGGTGTGGTTGGACATTCCGTCGCTGGTGCAGGCCGCGAAGCAGACCGCGGCCACCGGGGCGACGGAGTTCTGCATCGTGGCCGCGGTGCGGGGACCGGATGCGCGGCTGATGACGCAGATGCGCGAGGGCGTGGCCGCCATCAAGGCGGCGGTGGACATCCAGGTGGCCGCCTCGCTGGGAATGTTGACGCAGGCTCAGGTCGACGAGTTGGCCGAGATGGGGGTGCACCGCTACAACCACAACCTGGAGACCGCGCGCTCCTACTTCACCAACGTGGTCACCACGCACACCTGGGAGGAGCGCTGGGACACGCTGTCGATGGTGCGGGCGGCCGGCATGGAGGTGTGCTGCGGCGGCATCGTCGGCATGGGCGAGACCGTCGAACAGCGCGCCGAGTTCGCCGCGCAGCTGGCCGCGCTGTCCCCCGACGAGGTGCCGCTGAACTTCCTCAACCCGCGACCGGGCACCCCGTTCGGTGACGTCGAGCAGATGCCCGCCATCGACGCCCTGCGCACCATCGCCGCATTCCGCCTGGCGCTGCCGCGCACCATCCTGCGCTTCGCGGGCGGCCGGGAGATCACCCTGGGTGACCTGGGCACCCGCGACGGACTGCTGGGCGGCATCAACGCGGTGATCGTCGGCAACTACCTGACCACCCTGGGCCGCGACCCCGCCGAAGACCTCGCGTTGCTCGACGAGCTCTCTATGCCGATCAAGGCCATCTCCGCCACAATCTGACGCGGCTGGAGATTTCGCCGAGCGGGCGGAGGGTGACTGTGCGTCGTGCACTGAAGTTCCTGCTGTTGGTGCCCATCGTGGGCGCCCTGCTGCCATGGACCTATAACCGCGTCGATCCGCGGTTGTTCGACATCCCCTTCTTCTACTGGTTCCAGTTGATGTGGGTCCCCATCGGGGTGACGATCACCGCGCTGGTGGTGGGGGGCTCGAACGAATGAACACCCACCGCGACGTCAACACCGTCGAGTTCACGGTGTTCCTGATCATCTTCGGTGCGGTCACCATCATGGGCTTTCTGGCCGCGCGGTGGCGCCGCGCCGCCACCCTCGACCACCTCGACGAGTGGGGCCTGGCCGGGCGCAACTTCGGCCCGGTGGTCACCTGGTTCCTCATCGGCGGCGACCTCTACACCGCTTATACGTTCGTCGCGGTGCCCGCGCTGCTCTACGGCGCCGGGGCGCTGGGGTTTTTTGCGGTGCCCTACACCGTCGTGGTCTACCCGTTGGTGCTGTTCGTGGCGCTGCGCCTGTGGTCGGTGGCCAAGGCCCACGGCTACGTCACCGTGGCCGACTTCGTCACCGCCCGGCACGGCTCACCGGGCCTCGGCCTGGCGATCGCGCTCACCGGCATCGTCGCCACCATGCCCTACATCGCATTGCAGTTGATCGGTATCGAGGCGGTGCTCAAAACCATGGGCATCGGTACCCAACATTTCCTGGGCACCGACGACTGGCCGCTGATCATCGCCTTCGCCATCCTGGCCGCGTACACCTACCGGGCCGGGCTGCGGGCGCCCGCATTGATAGCCATCGTCAAGGATCTGCTGATCTACCTCGTGGTCATCACCGCGATCATCGTGATCCCGATCAAGCTGCACGGCTTCGGCCACATCTTCGCCGCGGCGCACGACAAGTTCGCGGCAACGCCCAGCGCCACCGATGGTCTGACGTTGCCTCATGCCAATCTGACCGGCTACTCCACATTGGCCCTCGGCTCAGCAATGGCGCTGTTCCTCTATCCGCACTCGGTGACCGGCCTGCTGGCCGCCCGCAGCCGCGGCACGATCAAGCGCAACATGACCGCGCTGCCCGCGTACTCGTTCCTGCTCGGTCTGCTCGCGCTGCTCGGCTACATGGCGATCGCGGCCGGGGTGAAGCCGATCGTGACCGGCGGCAAGCCCGACCCGAACACCATCGTGCCGCTGCTCTACGACTCCCAGTTCCCGCAATGGTTCGCCGGAGTGGCCTTCGCCGCGATCGCCATCGGTGCCCTGGTGCCCGCCGCGATCATGTCGATCGCCGCGGCCAACCTGTTCAGTCGCAACGTGTGGACGGCCTATCTCAGACCGGGGGCCTCGCACGCCGAGCAGGCGCGGGTGGCCCGCATCGCCTCGCTCGCGGTGAAGGCCGGCGCGGTGGCGGTGATCCTGCAGTTGGAGCCGCAGTTCTCCATTGACCTGCAACTGATCGGCGGGGTGATCATCCTGCAGACGCTGCCCGCGGTGGTGCTCGGCCTGTGGACGCGGTGGTTCCACCGTTGGGCGTTGCTCATCGGCTGGGCCGCGGGCCTTATCGCCGGATTGTCGATGCTCTACGTGACGCCGAACCCGGCGAACCACAAGCATCACTTCGGCGGCTCGCTCTACCAGTTGAGCAAACTCGGCTTCGACACCAAGGACACGGTCTACCCCGGCCTGGCCGCACTCGCCGTGAACCTGGCGGTGGTGATCGTGCTGACCCCGGTGCTGCGCGGGCTGCGCGCCAAGGCCGGCACGGACACCACGGCCGCCACCGACTATCGCCCGGCACCGGTTGGGATCTGATTGCCGGCCGCCCGGCGCGCATCCCCAGTGGTGAGCATGTTGCATGTTAGAAAAACTGTGACAGAAGGGGCTGCCGGGCATTAGAGGGGCGGCCCAGCTACCGTCGCACTGGGGGACGTCATGTCGGGTCAGCACGCCAAACCGAAGCAGAGCGAGCGCCGTGATGTGCGCCGCACCATGGCGCTGGGTGCGGCCGTGGTTGCGGTGACCGCGCTGGCGACCGCCGGTGTGGCCGGTACGGGTGCGGGCGGTGCGATGGCCGCGGCCGACCCCGGCGCCCCGTACGCGGTCTACGAGTTGGGGCCGGACGGCGCGACACCGGTGCCCAGCAGCGGACCGACGGCCGACCCCAGCGCAGCCCCGGTCGTGTCCGCCGCACCGACCCCGGGTACCCCGACGTTGCGCATCGCGCTGGCCTACCAGCGCCGAAACCGGGACCTGCTACTCACCATCAGCTTCGACGGCTACGTCTACAACCCGTACGGGCTCAACGACAACACGCTGGTCGCGTACCCGACACCGGCCGGCCGCAACATCGGCATGGGCGAGCAGCTGACCTGGGGCGATGGCACCGAGTACACGGTCTCCGGCGGCCCGCAGCGGTGCGCCAACCCGGGCGAGCAGAACGTGCTGCACCAGGTGCAGGACAGCTACCAACTGCACAAGAAGTACAAGAAGTCCGGCGAGTACACGATCGGCTACACCTACTTCGCGTGCGGCCTGACCGGCGGCAAGATCGCGGGCACCCTGACCCTCAAGGTCCCGTAGCCGCGGCGCCCGCGGCCGGGCCGCTCGCATAACCTACGGACCGTGAACGACGGCGCGCGGCTGTACTGCGATCGCTGCGGCGAGCAGACCGTGCACGGCGACCACGCGGGGTGCCGCGCGGCCCGCGAGCTCGAACCGCCGCGCTATTGCCCGCAGTGCCGCCGGCGCATGCAGGTGCAGGTCACCCCGCGGACCTGGACCGCGCGGTGCTCGGTTCACGGCGAGATCCGCTGAAGCACCACCAACGGGTCCTCGGCCTGCACCAGATCGCCGACTCCGACCACCACGGACGCCACCGTGCCGGCCACCGGGGCCAGCACCGGGATCTCCATCTTCATCGACTCCAGCACCACCAACGGTGCGCCGACCCGCACCGCCTCGCCCTCCTCGACCAGCACCTCGGCCACGGTGCCGACCAGCTCCGCGCATACCCGCATCAAGGTCACGGTTTCGGAGCCTCCCGGTAGGTCGGCCGCGTCGTAACCCCACCGCGGCACATCTGTTGCGACACTAGCCCCATGGGACTGTTGTTGCTGGTGGTACTTGTGGCGCTGCTGCTCGGCGCTGTGCTCGGGGGGCGCGGTGGCCGCCTCCTCGGGCATCGGCTGGAGTCTCGCCGGCTGTTGGTTGCGGCCTGCGCGGCCCAATTCGGCGAGCCGCTGTCCGGCCACCGGATCTCCTACCCGATATCGATGCTGGTCTCGGCGGTCCTTGCCATCGTCTTCACCATGCGCAACCGCCGGGTGCCCGGCATCCCGCTGGCCGCCCTCGGCCTGCTGCTCAACGCCCTGGTCGTGGTCGGCAACGGCGCCATGCCGGTCGAGGAACACGCGGCCGTCCGGGCCGGTCTCAGCGACCCGGTCCTGGCGCGGGGGCCCCGGCATGAGGTCGCGGGCGCCCAAACGCAGCTGCGGATGCTCGGCGACCGCATCGCGGTGCCCATCCCCGGCCACCGGGAGATCGACAGTCTGGGTGACCTGGCGCTGGCCGCCGGTGCCGGGTTGTTCGCCTTCGAGCTGACCTATCGCCGCCGCCGGATGTTCGACCCCACCCTGTCGTTGCGCCTGCTGCGGGCATGATGAGGAGGTGAGTGGGCGCGCGCTGCTGATCTACGAGGGTGACTGCGGGTTCTGCAACCGCTGTGTTCGGTTCATCTCCCGCCGGATGCCCAGCCGCGCCGAGCTCAAGCCCTGGCAGCGGGTGGATCTGGACGCCTACGGCATCCCGCGCAGCCGCGCCCGCCACGAGGTCCTCTGGGTCGGCACCGACGGCCGGGTGGACGGCGGCGCGCAGGCCATCGCCCGGCTACTGCTGGATTGCGGTGGGATCTGGGCCCTGCTCGGCGGGCTGATCCGGGTGCCGCCGCTGCGCTGGGTCGCCCACGGGCTCTACCGCCTGGTGGCGAACAACCGGGACCGGATGCCCGGCGGTGGGCCAACCTGCGCCACCGACCCGCCCCGCACCGAAAAAATACCGCCCGACTGAACCCGCCGCGCCACCACCTCCAGCGGCGCGAAGGCGAGCCAACAGATGACCACTGGCGCGAAGTGGATGGAGATCGTCGCGTAGGTGACCAGGTGGAAGCCGAGGTAGAGGCACGCCACCGCGCCCAGCGCCCGCCCGCGCAGGAAGAACACGATCGGCGCCAGTGCCTCCAACGCCATCACCACCCACTGAGTGAGGATCAGCACCTCCGGCACATGCAGCAGTGGGCGGCCGAACACGGTGCCGCGCCGCTCAACCGCCCAGACGAAGGTGGCCCCGGTGGGCCAATCCCAGCCGCCGCGGCGGATCTTCGCCCAGACCGACAGCGCGTAGGTGGCCACCACGGTGAGCTGGATGCAGCGAATCGCCCAGCCCGCGCGCTCGTCCGGGCGTTCGTCGTCGCGCCGGGCGGAACCGGCGGTGGGTAGCACGCACAGCGCGGCGAGCAGCGCCAGGTGGTCGTGGTCGACCTTGCCGTAGGACATGCCGAGCATGACCCACTCCAGAAAACCCACCGCGACGATCCAACCGGCCAACCGCGGCAGCCGCCCGGTGGCCGCGATCAGACAGGCGACGATCACCACGGCGCGCAACGCCTGCACCCAGCCGGCCTGCGGGGCGGGCAGATGGAACGCTCGCTCCAGGGCCAGCGGCCGGTAGAGGCCCGCAGGTGACCGGGACTTGTCCACCACGTCGTTGACCAGCATGAGCATGTCGAAGATGACGAAGGAGTAGATCGCCGCGCGCAGCACCGCGATCCGCGCCTTCGGTAGCGCCGGGAAGAACCAGCCGGTGACCCGGTTCACGGCGTCACATCCCAGTGCGTGAACACGTCGGTGCGGTGTCCGTTCGGCCGCCCATGACGCAGCAACGTCACGTCCTGACCCACCGTCAGACGGGTGAGGCCCGGCCGGTCGGGGTGCAGCCGGGCCCAGGCCTCGGCCAGCTCCTGCAGCCGCGAGGGGTCGGCGATGATCCGGTCAAGTTGGCCCTCGATCTCCGCCCGGGCAACGCCGACGTCGCCGGAGGAGGCGATG
Source organism: Sporichthyaceae bacterium (assembly GCA_036493475.1). Lineage (NCBI taxonomy): Bacteria > Bacillati > Actinomycetota > Actinomycetes > Sporichthyales > Sporichthyaceae > Sporichthyaceae bacterium. Next base: position 89,821 of record DASXPS010000019.1, read on the forward strand.
TCCAGCCGGACGTGGGTGCCCGCGGCGGTGTCCGCGTCCAGCCAGAGGGCATGAATTTCGCCGTTGGGGTCGGTGCGGAACGAGTACTGGTTCATCGGGCCGAACGGGAAGTTGTCGTCCTGCCCCCACGCCGAGCCGTAGAACAGCAACGCGGCCGCGGCGCCCACCGCGCCGAGTCGGCATACCCGACCGGCGGTACCCAGCGGACGTGGAGGCTCGCTCACCCGCGCGAGGTTAGCCCGCGCGCCCGACCACGCCGGAGAGCACCTCGACCACTCGGGGGTCGTAGTCGTAGGCCATCCCGTGCCGCAGCCGCTCCAGCGCGGACAGCGCGGTGTCCCGGGCGGGCGCGTCGCCGGCCAGGTCGTCGAAGGCATTGGCCACCTTGAGGATGCGCGCACCCAGCGGCAGCGTCGGGTCGATCGCCTCGTGTGGGCGCCGGTACGGCTCGGCCTGCCGCTCCACGATCTCCGCGACCTCGGCGGGCACACCGGTGGCCCGCACCACCTTCGCGGCCTCCTCGGCCAACCGGCGCTGCTCGCCGGGATCGACATAGATGGTCGCGCCGCCGTGCACGGGCAGGTCCAGGCTGAGCTGGCCCAGGTCATGCATGAGCGCGGCGTACTCCAGGTCCAGCAGGTCCGCCTCGCCCAGGCCCAGTTCGCGGCCCACCGCCAGGGCCAGATCGCTCACCCGGCGGGCGTGACCCTCCGGGGTATAGCCACCCAGCTCCGTGGTCCGGGACAGCGAGCGCACGGTTTGCCGGTAGGTGGCCCGGATCGCGGTGATGCGACGGAAGGAGAGCTGGGTCAGCAGCAGTGGGGCGCAGAACACCGGGATGGCCCACAGATTCATCACCCCGACAGCGAGGGCAATCAGCATGCCGGTGGCACCGATCGCGGATCCGATGCCCAGCACCCCCGCGAATTCGTCGCGCAGCGCGGGCCGCAGCGGGGCGCGCAACTGCCGGGCACGCATCAATCCGGCGAGCGCCGCGTCCAGCGCGGCAACGCCGATGACCACCGCGACCATGGCTGCGGCCAACAACGGGCCGAGGTGCGAATCCGCCATCGGTCGGAACACCACAGCGGCGGTCCCGATCACCACCAACCGGCGCGCGACGTAGAGCAGGCCGGGCCCACGGCCGACCCACACGTGCGGCAACACACCCAGCACCATGCCCAGCGCGGTGACCGCGACGACCTGGGCGGGGCTGTGTCGGGCCGGTGCGGAGCCGACCTGCGGCAGCAGACAGTAGGCCAGCGCCCCGGCGGCGCCGATCGGCGCCGCCTCCCGGTCACCGGGCAACCGCAGGCGGACGAGTTCGCCGATCGCGATGAACGCCAGAAAGGCCGCGGCCACCGCGGGTCGATCAACCACGCTCGCCCGCCCCCACCGGGTCGTCGTGGTCGAACACCGCGGGCCCCAGCGGGATTTGCGCAACGGCCTCGCCGGGCTCCCAGCCGTGCGTCTCGACCGCCGTCACGAAGGCCTCGACCAATGCCGGGTCGAACTGGGTGCCGGCCCCGCGGCGCAACTCGCCGATCGCGTCGGAGGTGCCGCGCGCCCGACGGTAGGCGCGCGTGGTGGTCATCGCGTCGAACGCGTCGGCCACCGCGATCACCCGGGCGAAGTACGGAATCCGCTCCCCGGCCAGGCCGTCCGGATAACCCTGTCCGTCCAGGCGCTCGTGGTGATGCGCGATACCGGCCAGCGCCTCGTGCAGGAAGGAGATGTCGCGTACCATCTCCACGCCACGGGCGGGATGCCGGGCGATCTCCGCGAACTCCGCGCCGGACAGTCCGCCACCCTTGCGCAGCAGCGCCGTGGGCACCCCGACCTTGCCCATGTCGTGCAGCATGCCCGCGAAGCGCAGCAGTTCGGTGCGCTGCTCGGGCAAGCCGACCTGACGACCGATCAGTTCCGCACCCAGCGCGACCCGCTCGGAGTGGCCGCGGGTGTAGGGGTCCTTGGCGTCCACCGTGGCCACCAGGGCGCGGACCGTGCGTTCGTAGGCCTCCCGCTCCGCGGCGTACTGGCCGAACGCCCAGCGGGCCACCAGCAGCGGCAGCAGCACCAGCAGCGCGGCGAGCGCGCCGACCGGGGAGCTCCACAGCACGGCCATCAGCAACCCGAACAACCCGTAGAGCAGGTACCCGGCCAACCCACTGGACAACGTGGCGCGCAATCCGCGGCGCAGCGGCACACCCTCAGCGAGCCGCAGCACGCCGGCCATCAGGCCGGCGTTCACCGCACTGTGCGCCAGCGCGGCCAGCGCCACCACCGGCAACACCCAGGGGAAGTCGTCGGCGGTCAGCACGGAGTCCCCGCCCAACAGGCGGTAGACCGCGCCGGCGGCGGCCGCGGCCACGGCCAGTTCGGCGGCGTTGAACACCCGCTTGGGCCACGGCGGGCGGGCCGGCTGCCAGGCCAGGGAGCCGAGGGCGACCAGCGCCGCCCCGCACGGACCGAGCAGGATCGCCGAAGCCAACGAGACCGGGAAGCTGGCGGACAGGGTGACCCCGCGAGCCAGCGAGACCGTGGACAGCGGGTCGAGCACCGCGAACAGCGCGCCGATCAGCAGCAGCGTGGAGAGGTCGGGGCGGGTGTGCAGCACGCCGGCCGCGGCAGCTACCGCGACCAGGAGCACTGCGGCGATATAGACGCGGGCGGGCCGGGGCAACGGGTTCACCCGGTCACCCCCCGTCGACACCGTCTCCGACGAGAGTAGCGACGCGTCCGGCTCGGACCTGCGATCCGAACCGGACGTGTCGGGGACCTTTACTCAGGCCCACTTCCAGTTCGAGTTGATCTGCATGGCCGATCACCCCCCAGCGAGTGCCATGGCTGGGGTCACGTTATCCCTGTGACCACATGAGTCACAAGAGAACTACTCCGTCTCAGTGACACCGTGTCGTGGCCGATTTGAGGGCCGGCTCGTCCGCGTGGGACGATGAGCGTCGAATCGGACAGACGGAGGTCTCATGGGTCGCAGGGCGCGTCGCCGCAAGGCACGCAAGCACTCGAAGGCGAATCACGGTCGGCGTCCCAACGCCTGACAACAACACGGGCCGCTCGCTACCGCTCGCGGCTCTAAGAACATGCCAGGGCCCCGGGAGTGATCCCGGGGCCCTGCTGCATTCGGGTGAACTCAGATGGTGGCCGGGCCGTCCTCCGACACCACCGTCACCTGCACCTGGACCTCACGGATGCGGTACATAACCCGGGAGCGAAGGTCCTGGGGCACGGTTTCGCTACCGCAGCCGCGCTTGACCACGTCCTTCACCATCTGCTCGAGGCCGAACTCGCGCAGGCACGGCCCGCACTCATCGAGATGCTGCCGGATGTGCGCGCAGTCCGCCTCGGCGAGTTCGTGATCGATGAACTCGTAGACACGGGCAAGTACATCCGCGCAGGAGGTGAAGTAGGGCAACCCGGAGGTCATGAATCCTCGTCCCTCATGTCCGCGCTGTCGGCACCGGTGCGTACCAGGCCGCGTTCGCGCGCGTAATCCGACAACAGGTCGCGAAGCTGGCGCCGCCCGCGGTGCAGCCGGGACATGACCGTTCCCAGCGGGGTGCCCATGATCTCCGCGATTTCCTTGTAGGCGAAGCCCTCGACATCGGCGAGGTACACCGCAATTCGGAAGTCCTCCGGCAGTTCCTGCAGCGCGGACTTCACGTCGCTGTCCGGCAGGTGCTCCAGCGCCTCGACCTCGGCCGACTTCAACCCGGTGGAGGTGTGGGACTCCGCCCGGGCCAACTGCCAATCCTCGATGTCCTCCGACCCGCTCTGCTGCGGTTCGCGCTGCTTCTTGCGGTAGGAGTTGATGAAGGTGTTCGTCAGGATGCGATACAGCCAAGCCTTGAGGTTGGTGCCCTCCTGGAACTGGTGGAACGCACCGAACGCCTTGGCGAAGGTCTCCTGCACCAGGTCCTCGGCGTCCGACGGGTTACGCGTCATGCGCATGGCAGCCGCGTACAACTGATCCAGGTAGGGCAGGGCTTCCTGCTCGAACCGGGCCGCACGTGCCTCGGTGCTCTCCGCGGTGGCCATCGTCGCAGAGCCTAGGCCACGAACGGATGCAGGACGTATCGGCGGCGCCGCCAGGGCCACCAAGTCGAATCCGTCCGCACGGGTGAGCATGATGGACTAAACCGTTTGACACCCGCGGCGATTCCCTTTGCGGTTAATTCGCCGGTAGCCAGTCCCCCACCGCGGCCACCATCCGGGTCAATGACTGCGCCTGTCCCAGCGCCGCCCGAGCGGGCACCCTGAAGCCGTGATCGGCCTCCGGAACGGCGATCAGCTGCGTACCGGCGGGGAACTCCGCCGGGCCCCCGAATGGGTCCCGCTCGCCCTGGACCACCAGGGTGTCCACCCCGGCGCCGAGCAATTCCTCGACCCGGCTCGCCCCCGGCCGACCCGGAGGGTGCAACGGAAAAGCCAGCGCCAAACAACCGACGGCGCCGAGTTCCCGCGCCGTGCGGCAGGCCACTCGGGCGCCGGCCGAGCGTCCCCCGACCACCAACGGCGCCTCGAGCTCGTTCGCTGCGCGCAGCCCCTGGAGCACCGCGATCCAGGCAACGTCCAGTTGCCGGGGGGGCGCGGCCACCTTGCGCCCGGCCGCCCGCCATGGCTGTTCCACCCGGATGACCGTGATGCCGCGGTCGGGCAGGCCCACCGCCAACGCGTGGAGATCGCGCGCCTCGATGCCGCCACCGGCGCCATGGCCGAGTACCAGCACCCCGGTGGGCTTGTCGCCCGCCGGGTTGATCTCGGCCCGAGCGGGCCCGGTGGGCGTGGCGAACTCGAACCGGTACGGCGTGCTCATCCGCGTAGTGTGTCGTGACGATGAGCGAACGCAGTGAGCTCAGCAACAAGCACAGTGCGAGCGAGCGTTGGGCCGCTCCGGTGGCCGACGGCGCGGTGCGAGCGCTCGTCGCGATGCCCGGTTCCAAATCGATCACCAATCGCGCGGTGCTGCTCGCCGCCCTGGCCGATGGGCCGAGCACGATCACCGCGCCGCTGCGCTCGCGCGACTCCGCGCTCATGCTGTCCGCGCTGCGGGCGATGGGCACCGGCATCGACGAGGTGCCCGGCCGCGATGGTGTCGACTGGCGGGTCACCCCGCGGCCGTTGCGGGGCCCGGCTGAGATCGATTGTGGGCTGGCGGGCACGGTGATGCGCTTCGTTCCCCCGCTCGCGGCGCTCGCCGACGGTCCGGTGCGATTCGACGGCGACCCGCGGGCCCGGCAGCGTCCGATGGGCCCGATGCTCGGCGCGCTGCGTGATCTGGGCGCCGACCTGGACTCGATCACCGGATTGCCGTTCACCCTGGTCGGCCGCGGCGCCCTGCCCGGCGGCCGGGTGCAGTTGGACGCGTCGTCGTCCTCGCAGTTCGTCAGCGGGCTGCTGCTCGCGGCGGCTCGCTTCGACAAGGGCGTGGACGTGGTGCACGTCGGCCCGCCGGTGCCCTCACTGCCGCACATCGGGATGACGATCGCGATGCTGCGGTCGGCCGGCGTCGAGGTGGATGACCGGACCGCCGCCCGTTGGCAGCTGACCCCGGGTCAGATCGGGGCGCGGGATCTGCGGGTCGAACCGGATCTGTCCAACGCCGCACCGTTCCTGGCCGCGGCACTGCTCACCGGCGGGGCGGTGACCGTACCGGGGCTTTCCGGCGGCGACACTGTACAGCCGGTCGCCCGGGTGTGTGGGTTGCTGACCGGGATGGGTGGGGCGTGCACCGCGACCGCGGAGGGTCTGCAGGTACGCGGCACCGGCCGGGTGCTCGGTCTGGACGCGGATCTGGGCGCGGTCGGTGAGCTCACCCCCACCATCGCCGGTCTGGCGGCGTTCGCGGAGACGCCGAGCACCCTGCGCGGCATCGGACACCTGCGCGGACACGAGACCGACCGGCTCGCCGCGCTGGCCACCGAACTCAACGCGTTGGGCGGCGACGTCACCGAGACCGAGGACGGGTTGATCATCCGCCCGCGCCCGTTGCACGGTGGGGTGTTCCACACCTACGACGACCACCGGATGGCCACCACCGCCGCGTTGCTCGGCCTGGTGGTGCCGGGCATCGAGGTGGAGAACGTGGCGACCACCGCCAAAACGCTGCCGGACTTCGTCGGCAGTTGGCTGCGCATGCTGGACAGAGACATTCTCGGGAGGGCCGACTGACCGGGCCCCGCCGCCGACCGACCGCGCACCTCGACGAGGACGACGTGCGGGTCAGACCCGGGCGTGGCACGCGGCCGCGCAGCCGGTTGCGTCCGGCGCACGAGGCCGCCGTGGACGGGCACGTGGTCACCGTGGACCGCGGTCGGATCACCGTGCGGGTGGCGGGGCATGACGTGATCGCGGTGAAGGCCCGCGAACTCGGCCGCCGCGGGCTGGTGGTCGGCGACCGGGTCGGCGTGGTGGGTGATGTCAGCGGGGCGCCGGACACCCTGGCCCGGGTGGTGCGAGTCGCCGAACGCCGCTCGGTACTGCGGCGCACCGCGGATGACGACGACCCGGTGGAACGGGTGCTGGTGGCCAACGCCGATCAACTGGTGATCGTCACCGCGGTGGCCGACCCGGAGCCGCGCACCGGGCTGATCGACCGCTGCCTGGTCGCTGCCTATGACGCGGGCCTGGATCCGTTGCTGTGCCTGACCAAGACCGACCTGGCCGACCCGGCCACCCTGTTGGCGGGGTACATCCCCTTGGGATTGGCCTATGTGACGTCGCGTCGGGATCTGGACCCGGCCGACCTGAGGACCTATCTGATCGGCCGGACCAGCGTGCTGGTCGGGCACTCCGGGGTGGGCAAGTCGACATTGGTGAACGCCCTGGTGCCGGGCACCGACCGGGCCATCGGCTCGGTGAACGCGGTGACCGGCCGCGGTCGGCACACCTCGAGCTCGGCGCTGGCGTTGGAACTGCCCGAGGGCGGCTGGGTCATCGACACCCCGGGCGTGCGCAGCTTCGGTCTGGCCCATGTCAGCCCGGACGCGGTGGTGGCCGCCTTCTCCGACCTCGCCGCGGGCACCGCGCAGTGCCCGCGCGGATGCAGCCACGACGAACCGGAATGTGCGCTGGACGCGTGGGTGGCCGCGGGCCACGCTCCCGCGGCCCGGCTCGACTCGCTACGCCGACTGCTGCGCGCCCGCACCGCGGCGGAGGACGCGACCGGCTGACGTTACTTCGGTGCGGCCGGTGCCGCCGGCGGCGTCGGCTTCGCGCTCGCCTTCAGCTTTTCGATCTTCTTGTCGCTGCTCTTGATGATTCCCTTGTAGCTCGCCTCAGCGCCGGTGTGACCGGCCACCGCGGTGAACACAATCGAGACCACCGCGAGAACCGCGACCACGCCGCCCAGCCCCATGCCGACGAACGGCGGCAGGTTCGGCACCCGGCCCACCGCGTAGACCAGCACGGCCACGATGGCCAGCGCCAGCACCCACCAGAGCAGATCCTTGCCCCACCGCTCGTGTGAGTACTCCGGCGTCGACTGGTCGCCCATGATCCGGAACCGGTCCTTGAACTTCAGACCGGAGCGCACGGTGGCGAAAGTGGTCGCGAGGATCACCACGTTGAGGATCGCCACCGGCCCGGCGAACTTCGTGCGCCAGGCCGGCCACAGGAACACCGCTATCGTGATGACCGAGACAAGCGGCACCAGCACCACCGTGGCGTGCAGGATGAGAATGTGCACGGGCAGGCCCATGAAGGTGTCGAACAACGTCGGCTCCCTAGAGGTCAGCGATCTCGGGACGTGGACCGGCTGGCTGTGCCCCCGGGCAGGGTTACGGCCGCGGGCAAGTATGCCAGCCGGTTACTCGGCCCTACCCAGTGGCTGCGCCGCTAGGCTCGCCGCCGTGCACGAGGATCTGACCCTGGCCCATGACCTGGCCGACGCCGCCGACGCGGTCACCCTGGCCCGCTTCCGCGCGTCGGATCTGCGGGTCGAGGCGAAGCCGGACCTGACCCCGGTGACCGACGCGGACCGGGAGGCCGAGCGGGTCCTGCGCGGGATGCTGACGGACCGTCGGCCCGGCGACGCGGTGCACGGGGAGGAGTTCGCGGACACCGGCGCCGGGCCCCGTCGGTGGGTGATCGATCCGATCGACGGCACCAAGAACTTCGTCCGTGGGGTGCCGGTCTGGGCCAGCCTGATCGCGTTGCTGGACGGCGACGCCCCGGTGGCCGCTGTGGTGTCCGCGCCTGCGCTGGGCCGACGCTGGTGGGCCCGGGTCGGCGGCGGGACGTATGCCGGCACCGGACGATCCGCGGACACCGTCTGCCGGGTCTCCGCGGTGGGCTCGTTGGCCGACGCCTCGTTCTCCTACTCCAGCCTGTCCGGCTGGGAGGAGCGCGGGAAGCTGGACGGCTTCCTCGATTTGACCCGGGCCTGCTGGCGCACCCGCGCCTACGGCGACTTCTGGTCCTACATGCTGCTCGCCGAGGGCGCCGTGGACGTGGCCGCCGAGCCCGCGGTGGCGTTGCACGACCTGGCCGCGCCGGCGCTGATCGTCGCCGAGGCGGGCGGGCAGTTCACCGATCTGACCGGCAGGGCGGGCCCGGCCGGGGGTAGTGCGCTGGCGTCCAACGGATTGCTGCACGCGGCGGCGCTAAATTTCCTCAAGCTCTGAACGGTCCCCCGGCCCTCCCACGGCGCGACGGCTCAGTCGATGACCGCCAACCGGTGTGCGGCCTCGCCGGTGTCGACGTCATCGGCTGCGCCCCACGCGGCCACGCAGGCCGCGCGCAGTCCGTCCACCCGGCTGCCGCTGCCGGACAGCTCCAGCCGCTGATCCCGTACCGTGGCCCGCCATTCGCGCAACCGCACGATCTCCCCGTCCAGCTGCACGGGCTCATGGGCGACAAGCAACCCGCGTAGGTCCTCGGCCAGGTAGGTGGGCCGCCGCTGCGCCGGCGCGGACAGTAGCTGGGCGGGGTCGGTGACACCGGTCAGTACCAGCAGGCTGTCGGTATCGGCACGAGTGGCGCCCAGGATGTCGGTGTCCAACCGGTCGCCCACCACCAGTGGGCGTTGCGCGCCGACGCGCTCGGCGGACTCCCGGTGCAGGGCCAGTTCCGGCTTGCCCGCGACGATCGGGGTGGCCCCGGTGGCCAACCGAATCACTTCGACCAGGGTGCCGTTGCCGGGGCCGATGCCGCGCTGCGTCGGGATGGTCAGGTCGGTGTTGCTGGCCACCCAGGGCAGTCCACGACGCACCGCGAAGGTGCCCTCGGCCAACTGCTCCCAGCCGACCGAGGGGTGGAAGCCCTGCACCACGGCAGCCGGGTCGTCGTCCAGCGAGCGCACCGGACGTAGCCCGCGGGCGCGCAACGCTGCCTCCAATCCCTCCCCGCCGACCACCAGCACCGCGGAGCCGGCCGGGACGAGCTCGGTGAGCACCCGGGCCGCAGCCTGCGCGGAGGTGGCCACCTCGTCCACGTCCGCGGGCACGCCGAGTTCGGTCAGCTGCGCGGCCACCGTCTCCGGGGTGCGCGCGGCGTTGTTGGTGACGAAGGCCAGCCGCATGCCCGCCCGACGCGCCTGCGCCAGCGTCTCCGACGCGTGCGGGATGGCCGTCGGTCCGAGGTACACCACCCCGTCCAGGTCCAGCAGCGCGGCATCGTAGGCCTCCGCCAGTCGCGGCGAGCCGCCCGCGAGCGGGGTCATGCCTCCTCGTCCTCGTCCAGGAACCGCACCCCGTCGAGTTCCAGCAGTCGCTCCGCTGCGCCGGTCTCGCCCTCCGGGTCCACCTCGGCTGCCCTCTCGTACCACTGCCGGGCCTCGTCGTGGCGGCCCGCAGCTTGCAGCGCCGCGGCGTAGGCGAAGCGAAGTCGGGGCGCCCACGGCGCGGCGGCGTTCTGCAGATCCGGCGTCTGCAACGTCACTACGGCGGCGTCCAGTTGATCGAGGTCGGCGCGCGCGCCCGCAACCACCATACGCATCTCGATGGCCGCGGCTCGGCTCAGTTTGGCGACCTCCGGCGCAGCCGCCATCTGCAGCGTGCGCTCCGGGCGACCGAGCGCCCGCTCGCAGTCGGCCATCACCGGCCAGTGTTCGTCGTCCCCGGAGATACGACGGGCGGCGCGCAACTCCGCGAGCGCCTCTGCCCAACGCCCGGCCGCGTAGGCCGCCAGGCCGACCGCCTCTCGGATGACCGCGACCCGCGGACCACACTTACGGGCGGCCAAGGCGTGCGCGTGGGCCAACTCCGGGTCCTCGTCCAACAGTCGCGCGGCCATCACCAGGTGTTTCGCCGCCTGCTCCGCGGCCTCGGCCCGCAATGTGGTGAGTTCGCGGGACACCGACTTGTCCAATTCGGCACCGGTCACGCCGACCGCGATGGCCGGCCCCACGGGGCGGGGCACGAAATCCGCGGACCGGACAGAGCGCCGCTCGCCCCCGCTTCGCGGCGCCGTCGCGGAATTCGCGCGATCCGACCGAGGGCGCTCAGCACGCTTTTCCGTACGACGGGTCGAATCGCGACGCCCGGAGTTGTTGCCGCGCGCACCATTCGATTTCTGTTCGGAGCGGCGGGAGTCTCCACCCCGGTCGTCTCGACGACCCTGCGGATCAGCCATTCCGAACCTCCACGAGAAGGACACAAACGCAATAAAGGCCACCCGAGGGTGGCCCTTATTGAAAGAATGTCCGGCGGCGTCCTACTCTCCCACACCGTAACCAGTGCAGTACCATCGGCGCTGAAGGGCTTAGCTTCCGGGTTCGGAATGGAGCCGGGCGTTTCCCCTTCGCCATGACCGCCGAAACTCTATTGAGATATAGCCTCGCGGTCTTTCGACCGCGCCCCGACCGTATCTCGGGAACCGCACAGTGGACGCGTAGCAATACTTCTCTCCAGAAGAAGAGTGAGTGGTCAAGTCCTCGGCCTATTAGTACCGGTCAGCTCCACGCGTTACCGCGTTTCCACATCCGGCCTATCAACCCAGTCGTCTAGCTGGGGGCCTTACCAGGTTAACCCTGTGGGAGACCTCATCTTGAAGCGAGCTTCCCGCTTAGATGCTTTCAGCGGTTATCCCTTCCGAACGTAGCCAACCAGCCGTGCTCCTGGCGGAACAACTGGCACACCAGAGGTTCGTCCGTCCCGGTCCTCTCGTACTAGGGACAGCCCTTCTCAAGTCTCCTGCGCGCACAGCGGATAGGGACCGAACTGTCTCACGACGTTCTAAACCCAGCTCGCGTACCGCTTTAATGGGCGAACAGCCCAACCCTTGGGACCTACTCCAGCCCCAGGATGCGACGAGCCGACATCGAGGTGCCAAACCAT